>NZ_JADCBG010000114.1 GCF_020253645.1 Phenylobacterium sp. | reverse complement strand
GCCGTCCACGTCGAGATAGCGGCCGAAGTCGCGGCCCGCCTCGAGCTCGTCGTGGGTCATGACCTTGCCGCGGTCCATCCGGCGGCTGTCGTCCCACTTGAAGGGCTCGGTCAGCCATTCATTCATGCCCATGTCGAGGTCGAGCATGACAAAAACCGTGGTCTGCAGCCGGTCCGCCAGGTCGAAGGCCTGGGCCGCGAAGGTGAAGCATTCGCCGGGATCCATGGGCAGCAGCATGGGATGCTTGGTGTCCCCGTGGCTGGCGTAGGCGGCCCCGAGCAGATCCGCCTGCTGGGTCCGGGTCGGCATGCCGGTGGAAGGCCCACCCCGCTGGACGTCGAAGATGACAGCCGGAATCTCTGCGAAATAGGACAGGCCGATGAACTCGGTCATGAGCGAGACGCCGGGTCCCGAGGTGCAGGTGAAGGCCCGGGCGCCGTTCCACCCGGCGCCGATGACCACGCCGATGGAGGCGATCTCGTCCTCGGCCTGGACGATGGCGAAGTTGGCCTTGCCGGTCTGCGGGTCGACGCGCAGGTCCTGGCAGTAGCTGGTGAAGGCCTCCGCCAGCGAGGTGGAGGGCGTGATGGGATACCAGGCGCAGACCGTGGCCCCGCCATAGACGGCCCCGAGGCCGGCGGCCTGGTTGCCCTCGATGAAGATCCGGTCGCCGACGGCGTCGGCCCGGCGGACCTGGAGCCCCAGGGGGCCCATATTGTCCTTCACCCAGTCCCGGCCCATGTGCAGGGCGTCGTAGTTGGCCTTGATCAGGCGCTCGCGTCCTTCGAACTGCTCGGCGAGGAGCTGCTCGATGACCTCGATCTCGATGCCCAGCAGGGCGGCGAGGGCGCCGACATAGATGATGTTCTTGAACAGCTGGCGCTCGCGCGCGACCGTGTAGGCGGCGTTGCAAATAGCGGTCAGCGGCACGCCGATAACATTGATGTCAGGCCGGAACTTCGACGGCGGCATCGGCTTGGTCGAGTCGTAGAACAGGTAACCGCCCGGCTCGATCTCGGCGACGTCCCTGTCCCAGGTCTGCGGGTTCATAGCCACCATCATGTCGACGCCGCCGCGCCGGCCCAGGTGGCCGGCCTCGGTGACGCGGACCTCGAACCAGGTGGGCAGGCCCTGGATGTTCGACGGGAAGATGTTGCGCACGGCGACCGGCACGCCCATCCGCAGGACAGCCTTGGCGAACATGGAGTTGGCGCTGGCCGAGCCGGAACCGTTGACGTTGGCGAACTTGACGACGAAGTCGTTCACCGCGGCGAGGGGGGCGGTCATGCGGCGCCTCCCATCTGGTCGGCGTGGGTCATCTCGAGGGTGAACCTCTGCATGTCCCAGGCCCCGGTCGGGCACCGCTCGGCGCAGAGGCCGCAGTGCAGGCAAACGTCCTCGTCCTTCACCATGACCCGGCCGGTGGCCAGGGCCCCCGACACCAGGAGGTCCTGGTCGAGGTTGAGGGCCGGCGCCTTGAGGCGGGACCGGAGGTCGGCCTCCTCGCCGTCCTCGGTGAAGGTGATGCAGTCCACGGGGCAGATGTCGACGCAGGCGTCGCACTCGATGCAGAGGTTGTCCGTGAAGACCGTCTGGACGTCGCAGTTCAGGCATCTCTGGGCCTCGGCGAAGCCAAGCCGGGAATCGAAGCCGAGCTCGACCTCGACCCGTACGTTCTTCAGGGCCTCGGCCTTGTCGAGCATGGGCACGCGGTGCCGGAGATCCAGCGAGATGTCGTTGTCGTAGCTCCACTCGTGGATGCCCATCTTCTGGGAGACCAGGGAGAATCCCGGAGGCGGCCGGTCATGGACGTCCTCGCCCATGCAGTGGCGATGAATCGAAACCGCAGCGTCATGGCCATGCGCCACAGCCCAGATGATGTTCTTCGGTCCAAAGGCGGCGTCTCCGCCGAAGAAGACACCCTTGCGGGTGGACTCGAAGGTGACCGGGTCGACCTGCGGCATGTCCCAGCGGTCGAACTCCAGGCCGATGTCGCGCTCGATCCAGGGGAAGGCGTTCTCCTGGCCCACGGCGACCAGGACGTCGTCGCATTCGTGATGCTCGTCGGGCTCGCCCGAGGGGACCAGGTTGCGGCGGCCCTTGTCGTCGTATTCAGCACGGACGATCTCGAAGGTCACGCCGGTCAGGCGGCCGTTCTCGTGGGTGAAGGCCTTGGGGACGCGGAAGTTGAGGATCGGGATGTCCTCGTGGATCGCGTCTTCCTTTTCCCAGGGGCTGGCCTTCATCTCCTCGAAGCCCGAGCGGACGACGACCTTGACCTCCTCGCCGCCCAGGCGGCGCGAGGTGCGGCAGCAGTCCATGGCGGTGTTGCCGCCGCCGAGGACGATGACCCGGCGGCCGATCTTCTCGATGTGCCCGAAGGACACGCTGGACAGCCAGTCAATGCCGATGTGGATGTTGGCGGCGGCTTCCTTGCGCCCGGGAACGTCGAGGTCCCGGCCGCGCGGGGCGCCCGAGCCCACGAAGACGGCGTCGAAACCTTCAGCCAGAAGGCCCTTCAGACTTTCGATCCGGTGACCAAGGCGAAGCTCCACGCCGCCGAGGCGTGTGATGTAGCCGACCTCCTCGTCGATGACCTCCTCCGGCAGCCGGAAGCGGGGAATCTGGCTGCGGATCATGCCGCCGGAGCGAGGCTCGCCGTCGAAGAGCACGAGTTCATAGCCGAGGGGCGCGAGGTCGCGCGCCACGGTCAGGGAGGCCGGACCGGCGCCCACCAGGGCGACCCGCTTGCCGTTCCGCTTCACCGCGACCGGAGGCATCAGGGGCCCGACGTCCTGCTTGTTGTCGGCCGCCACGCGCTTGAGCCGGCAGATGGCCACCGGCTCCTCCTCGACCCGGCCGCGACGGCAGGCCGGCTCACAGGGCCGGTCGCAGGTCCGCCCCAGCACGCCGGGAAAGACGTTCGACTTCCAGTTGATCATGTAGGCGTCATCATACCGGCCATCCGCGATCAGGCGGATGTATTCCGGTACAGGCGTATGGGCCGGACAGGCCCACTGGCAATCGACCACCTTGTGATAGTAGTCGGGACCCTCGGTACGCGTTGGTTGCAAGACCCGTTTCCTCCCAGGTCGCCCGGGCGGCGCGGCCCGGTCCTTCATAGGAACACAAGCCTGCGCCGGCCCTCTCTTTGGGCGCTGAGTCCATTCTTAAGGTCGGACGGCGGGCAAGACCAGATGTCATGCCGCCCTGAGGGGAAATTCCAAGCCTGTTCAAGAGTGCGTGAGAGTCCAGGACCGGCTCTTGGCAGCGAAAGATTAACGCGTCTTAACTTTAGGCGTCCATCCGCTTGGGAGATTGTTATGAACTATCGTCCCTGGTTCGCACCCCTTGAGACCGAAGATGAAGACGCCGCCTTCGGCGAGCGGGAGATCGAGTCCTGCGCCGACTTCGAAGCCGTCAACCTGCGACGGGCGGCGATTGAAAATGCGGAAGCCCTGAGGCTCGCCCGAGCCCTCTGAGCTGCGGAGAGGAAGGGGGCGATGCCCCTTCGCTCCCCAAGACTCAGGTGTTGCGCGGATGCTGTAAGCGCTGGCGCGCCTTATCCGCCTGACCTAGGTTTCGAGGATCAGAGCGGTGCGGGAGGACGCCATGCAACTTCGTAGGCTGGGGAACAGCGGGCTCAAGGTCAGCGTAATCGGGCTCGGCTGCAACAACTTCGGCATGCGGATCGACCAGGCCCAGACGCGCATGGTGGTCGACGCCGCCCTCGACTGCGGGGTCAACTTCTTTGACACGGCCGATATCTACGGCGCCTCCAAGTCCGAGGTCTTCCTGGGTGAGGCGCTGAAGGGCAAGCGGGGCAAGGCGGTCCTGGCCACCAAGTTCGCCAACCCCATGGGCGAGGGCGAGTACCTTCGGGGCGGCGCCCGGCGCTACATCGTCAAGGCGGTGGAGGACAGCCTCAAGCGCCTGCACACCGACCACATCGACCTCTACCAGATGCACGTGCCGGATGCCGATACGCCCATCGAGGAGACCCTGCGCGCCCTCGACGATCTCGTCCGGGCCGGCAAAGTGCTCTATATCGGCAACTCCAACTTCACCGGCTGGCAGATCGCCGACGCGGACTGGAGTTCACGCACCCAGGGCCTGGAGCGCTTCGTCTCGGCCCAGAACAACTTCAGCCTGCTGGAGCGCGGCGTGGAGAGCGAGGTCCTGCCGGCCTGCGAGCGCTTCGGCCTGGGCCTCCTGCCCTATTTTCCGCTCGCCAGCGGCTTCCTGACCGGCAAGTACCGGCGCGGGGAATCCCCGCGCCAGGGCACACGGCTTGCGGCCTGGGGCAAGCGCGGCGCCGCCGCCCTGAGCGAGCGGAATTTCGACCGGCTCGAAGCCCTCGAGCAATGGGCGGAACAGCGCGGGCGGCGAATCCTCGACCTGGCCTTCGCCTGGCTGCTCGGGCACCGCGCCGTCACCTCGGTCATCGCCGGGGCGACCAGCCCGGAGCAGGTCCAGGCCAACGCCAGGTGTGCGGAGTGGATCCTCAAGCCGGAGGAGGTGGAAGAGGTCCGGGCCCTGCTCGCATGAACAGCGCCATCCTCCCGCCCCTGCCGGTCCAACCGCCCGGCGTCGACTGGCCGACCCTGAGCTGGAGCCGCGGCCCCCTCCCCCCGTCAGTGGACGCCGAGCGTCTGGCCCGGCTGATCGATCACGGCTTCACGGACTTCGAGGAGACCCACGCCGTCGTGGTGGTCCAGGGCGGCCGCCTCGTGCTCGACCGCTATGGTCCCGCCCATGGGCCGGAGGCGACATGCCTGTCCTGGTCCATGGCCAAGAGCGTCACCCACGCCCTTGTAGGGATCGCGGTGGGCGACGGGCTCCTGGATATCATGGCGCCTGCACCGGTCCCGGAATGGCGCTCACCCGGGGACCCCAGGGGCGCCATCACGACGGACCAGCTGCTGCGGATGTCCAGCGGACTGAGGTTTTCGGAGGTCTACGAGCCCGACAAGACCTCGGACACCATCGAGATGATGTGGGGGTCGGGAAAGGCGGACGTGGCGCACTATGCGGCCAGCCAGCCCCTGGACCACCCGCCGGGGACCTTCTTCAGCTATTCGTCGGGTACGACCAACATCATTTGCCGGATCCTGGCGGACGTGACGGGACTGCGGGGTGAGGCCTTCGCCGCCTTCATGAGGGAGCGGTTGTTCAAACCTCTCGGCATGCGTACCCCGGTTCCGAAGTTCGATCCGGCGGGAACCTTCATCGGGTCCTCCTTCTGCTTCGCCAGCGGCCAGGATTTCGCACGCTTCGGACTGCTCTATCTCCGGGACGGGGTCTGGAATGGCCGCCGCCTGTTACCGGAGGGCTGGGTCGACTACGCCCGAACCCAGACCTTCCAGCAGGCCGGCGTCACGGATGATCCCTACGGCGCCCACTGGTGGCTGGGCCTGGGCGGCGAGGGATCCTTCTCCGCCAACGGACACGAAGGCCAGTTCACCCTCCTTGCCCCGGACCTTGACCTGATCATCGTGCGGCATGGCCGGACGGGCGCAGCCCTCAAGGACGCGCTCAAGGTCTGGATGGGCGAGATGGCGGCGGCCTTCCGGACCTGAGCATAAGTGCGGCGCCCTCTGGACAGCGGCTCCGAGCGGGGGCAGCTTCACGCTAGGGAAGCATAAGCCGGGAGGTCCAAGCATGGCGAAGTTCGAGGTCAATGGACGAAATGTCCAGAACCGGGGGCCCGACGACGCCCCTCTGCTGTGGGTCCTGCGCGACGAACTGGGCCTGACCGGGACCAAGTTCGGGTGCGGTGTCGGCCAGTGCGGCGCCTGCACGGTGCACGTGGATGGCCAGGCCATCCGCTCCTGCCTGACGCCGGTGAGCGCCATCGACGGCATGAAGGTGACCACAATCGAGGGCCTGGGCGCCGGCGGGGTCCACCCGGTTCAGGCGGCCTGGGTTGAGGCTCAGGCCCCGCAGTGCGGCTACTGCCAGTCGGGCCAGATCATGCAGGCTGCGGCCCTGCTCTCGGCCAACCCCAACCCGACGGACGCCGAGATCGAGGCGGCCATGGACGGCAACCTGTGCCGGTGCATGGCCTATCTCCGGATCCGTAAGGCCGTGAAACTGGCGGCCCGCAAGGGCGCGCGCAGCGGGCCGGCGCGCAAGGCGGAGTTGCGCTCATGAACCGCCCCCTGCTCCCCAATCCTGGCCGCCGCAGGTTCCTGATCGCCGCCGGCGCCGCAGGCGCGGCCTTCGGCTTCGCCGCCGCAGCCGAGGCTGCGGTGTCCCTCGGGCCCTATTCCGGGGCGGCGGCCTTCGAGCCGAGCCTCTGGTACGCCATCGACGCCCAGGGGATCGTGACCGTCAACGTCGTCCGGGCCGAGATGGGCCAGCACGTCGGAACCGCCCTCGCCCGCATCGTCGCCGATGAGCTCGAGGCGGACTGGGACAAGGTCCGCATCGTTCATGTCGATACCGATCCCAAGTGGGGCCTGATGGTCACTGGCGGGTCCTGGTCCGTCTGGCAGAGTTATCCCTTCCTGAGTCAGGCGGGCGCAGCCGGGCGGATCGCACTGATCGAGGCCGGGGCCAGGATGCTTGACGTCCCCGCCTCGTCCTGCATCGCCCGGAAGGGAGCGGTCCTCGCTGGCAAGCGATCGGTCAGCTACGGCGACATCGTCGCCAGGGGCGGCCTGCGCACCGGCTTCACCGAGAAGGAACTGGCCGCCCTGCCCATCAAGCCCGCCGCCGAGCGCCGGCTGATCGGCGGCGAGTTCCAGGCCCGGGACATCCCCGCCAAGACCAACGGCTCGGCGGTGTTCGGGATCGACGCGAAGATCGCAGGCATGGTCTATGCCCGACCGGTGCTGCCACCGACGCGCAACGAGTCCAAGGTCGTCTCGGTGGACGAGTCCGGGGCGAAGGCTGTTCCCGGCTATCGCGGGCATCTGGTCCTCGACGATCCCTCCGGCACGGTCCCGGGCTGGGTACTGGCCCTTGGCGAGAGCTTCGTGGCGGCGGACCGCGCCGTGCGGGCCCTGAAGGTGACCTGGGAGAACGGTCCGACGGCAAAGGTCTCCGACGCAGACCTCCAGGCCCGGGCGCGGGCCCTGATCGCCGATGAAGCCGCCGGCTCCCTGGTGGTCAACGACCCGGGTGTCGAGGCGGCCTTCGCCGCGGCCAGGTCGAAAATCGAGGCGGAGTATGCGACGGACGCCGCACTGCATTTCCAGATGGAGCCGCTGAACGCCCTCGCCTTCGAGCGCAACGGGGTCTTCGAGATCCACACGGGGAACCAGTGGCAGTCCTTGATCCTGCCCACACTGGCCAAGGCGCTGGGACGCCCCGAGACCAGCATTGTCATGAAGACCTACCTGCTGGGTGGAGGCTTCGGCCGAAGACTGAACGGAGACTACGCCGTGCCGGCGGCCCTCGCCGCCAAGGCCCTGGGCAAGCCGGTCAAGCTGGTCTTCACCCGCGAGGACGACACCCTGTTCGACAGCTTCCGCTCGCCATCTTTACAGAGGGTGCGGATGGCCTTCGGCGAGGGCGGCCAGGTCACGGCCATGGATCACGCCGCAGCCGCGGGGTGGCCTACCGAGGTCATGGCGCCCTTCTTCATGCCCAAGGGTGCGAACGACCGACCCTTTGATCCCTTCGCGATCAGCGGCGCCAACCACTGGTACAACGTTGGCGCGCACCGGGTGCGAGCCCTGTCCAATGATCTCGCAAACCGGGCCTTCCGCCCGGGCTGGCTGCGCTCGGTCGGTCCGGGATGGACGAACTGGGCGGTGGAAAGCGCCATGGACGAGGCCGCCCACGCCATGGGGCGGGACCCCCTCGCCTTCCGCCTGATGATGCTCGACGGGGCGGGCCGCAACGCGGGTTCGGCGCCCAACTCGGTAGGGGGCGCCAAGCGGCAGGCGGTGGTCCTGTCCCGGGTCGCAAAGGCCGCGGGCTGGGGCGCCGGTCTGCCTGCAGGCGTAGGCCTCGGCCTCGCCACCACCTTCGGCCAGGAGCGGGACATGCCGACCTGGACAGCCTGTGCGGCCCGGGTCCGCGTCGATCGCCAGACCGGTGAAGTCAAGGTCGAGAAGCTTCACCTGGTCGTGGACGCCGGCGCCATCATCCATCCGGACGGCGCCAGGGCCCAGATGGAGGGCGCCGCCCTCTGGGGCCTGAGCCTGGCCCTCCACGAGGGAGCGACCTTCAGGGACGGTCGCATCCAGGAGACCAACCTGGGGGACTACACGCCCCTGAGGATGAGCGACGTCCCCGACCTCACCATCGACTTCGTGGACAGCGACCATGCGCCGGTTGGCCTTGGCGAGCCGGCGACGACAGTCGTTGCCCCGGCGATCGGCAACGCCATCTTCAACGCGGTCGGCGCCCGGGTGCGTCGTCTTCCGATCCGGCCAGACGCAGTGCTTGCCGCCCTGAAGACAGCCTGAGGCCTGGTCCTCAGGGCGCCCCGTGCGCCCTGAGGGCGACCGCCAGTTCCTCCTCCATCTGGGCCCTGAGGCGTTCAGGGGCGAGAATCCGGACCTTGTCCCCCCAGGTAAAGAGGTGCCAGGCGAGCTCGCGCATGCCGGCGGCGCGGAACCGCGCGATCACCGAACCATCCGCCTGCCGCTCCAGGGTCTGGGTGGCGTGGAACCGCCAGCCCATGGCCTCATCCGCGCCATGGGGCAGGATGTGCAGGACCACGTCCTCGACCGCGTCCTGGTAGATGCCGAAACTGCGTGAGGCGTAGGCGGCCAGCGAGAAGTCCGCCGGCCGGGCGCCCGGGATGGGAACCACCCGGATGTCGCGCACCCTGTCCAGCCGCCAGTTCCGCGGCTCGCCCCCGGCGCCCTCCGCCGCCACCAGGTAGTTGGAGCGCCCGAAGAGCAGGCCGTAGGGCGTCACTTCCCGCTCGCGCCCAGGGGTCGAGCCGCCGTCGTAGAGGAACCTCAGCCTCTGCAGGGAGACGATGGCCTCGCGTACGGCGCCCAGCACCGCCTCGTCCTCGAAGGGCCGGGGACCGGGATGCACCGCCATGGTCTCGGCCTCCAGGAGGGCCTCCATATCCGGCGCAAGGCGACGGCGGACCCCCGCCCGGATCGCTGACAGGACCTTGGTCTCAAGCGCCGCAAGGGCCCCTGCCCGGGCCGTCGCCCCCGACTGGCGGAACTGATCTGCGGCGGCGCGCAGGGCCGCGAACTCCTCGGCCGTCGGGGCCTGGAAGATGCCATCGAGGCCGGCGGGAATCCGGAAGCGCACGGTCGGCGGGTCGGCGACCTCCTCCATCTGCGGGAAGGCCTCGCGGACGGCGTCGCGCATGCGCTCCACCGTCCGGCGGGAGACCTGCATGGCCGAGGCCATCTCGTCCAGGGTCAGGCCCTCGGCGGAGGCTGCCAGCCGCCTCGCCAGTTCCAGCAGCCGCGCCGCCTTTTCGTGTCGCATCGCCCACCCCGGAAAATGAGAACAGATGGAAAACTTACGACCGTTTCTGGCGCAGCACCAGTCCAATCTCATCTCAGCTCAAGGCGTGAGCCTCAGGAAAGGTCTCGAAGATGCAGAATGTCCAGTCGATCCGCCCCGCCCGTCCCGACGCCGCCTTCCGCTTTGACGCACGCCGGCCTCAGCGACCGGCGACCCCGTCCATGATCGAGGCCGTGATCCGCCACGCCGATCGTGCCGAGCGCCTTTCGGGCGGCCGCCTGCGCCTCCGACTCTCTGAGGCCATGGCCCGGGATCTGGTCCGGCAGGGCCGGCTGGACGAGCCCGATCTGCGCCTTTGCGACCTGACTGTCGTCTGGGATGAGGCGCAGGGCGAGGTTGTCCTCGTCAGGGATGACGCCCGCCTTCGCGAAGCCTCCGCGCGCTGGGCCGAGTGGGACGCCCTTTGGGACGAGGAAAGCTATAGCCCTTCGTCGGATACTCCCGCCGCCCTGGCGGCCTAAGCCGGAGCCCGAGCCCGGATCAGGTCCGGGCCTTGGCGAACCGTGAAGAGAGACCGTCCATGATCGACTCGAACTCGGCGACCATCTCGGAGATGATCTCGGCGACCGGCTTCACGGTTTCAATCCGGCCGGCCACCTGGCCGGAGAGGGCGATGGAGGCCTCCATGTCGCCGCCGAAATAGAGCTCCTGCGAGCGGCGGAACTCAGGGGCGACCCCGTTCTCGCCGGGCTCTTTCTCCAAGAGGGTTGTCTTCTCCGTGCGCAGGGCGCGGCATGCGGGTCCGGGGCCGAAGCGGTTCAGGAACACCGTGTCCGTCTCCCTGGCCGAGACGATGGCGGACTTCCAGTTCTGGTGCACCGGGCTTTCGGCGGCGGAGACCATGCGGGTGCCCATCTGGACACCCTCGGCGCCGAGGGCGAAGGCCGCGGCCATGCTGCGGCCATCGCTGATCCCGCCCGCGGCCACGATGGGGACGTCCAGCTTCGAGCAGACGAGGGGCAGGAGGACCATGGTGGAGACCTCCCGCGAGCTTTTGAAGCCACCGCCCTCGCCGCCCTCGACAACCAGTCCGTCCACCCCGGCCTCGATGGCCTTGATGGCCGCCGCCAGGGACGGGACCACGTGGAAAACGGTCAGGCCGGCCTCCTTCAGGGCCGCGCAATAGCGGTTGGGATCGCCCGCGGAGGTGGTGACGAACTTCACGCCCTGGTCGACGACGAAGGAGACGATGTCGGGGTCGCGGACATAGGCCTGGGCGATGTTGACGCCGAAGGGCTTATCGGTGAGCCCCCGCATCTTCTGGACTTCCTCGCGCACCGCCGGCAGGTCGCCGGAGGAGGTCTCGATAATCCCCATTCCGCCGGCGTTGGATACCGCCGAAGCCAGGGCCGAGCGGGCGATCCACCCCATCGGGGCCTGGATGATGGGATAGCGGATGCCGAGCATGTCGGTGATGCGGGTCTTGATCATGTGCGTTTCCCCCGGGGGTGCGCTCCCCCTTGCTGGATTGAGGTGATTGTGGCGCCGGCGGGCCGGCCTAGAAGACGACGACGCTGCGGATGCTTTCTCCAGCATGCATCAGGTCGAAGGCCTCGTTGATGCGCGCGAGTGGCAGGACGTGGGTGATCATGGGGTCGATCTGGATTTTCCCCTCCATGTACCAGTCTACAATCCTCGGCACGTCAGTTCGCCCCCGGGCCCCGCCGAAAGCGGTTCCCTTCCAGACCCGGCCCGTGACCAGCTGGAAGGGCCGGGTCGAGATTTCGCGCCCGGCCTCGGCCACGCCGATGATGATACTCTCGCCCCAGCCGCGATGGCAGGCCTCCAGGGCCTGGCGCATCACATCCGTGTTTCCGGTGCAGTCAAAGGTGTAGTCGGCGCCGCCATCCGTCAGGGCCACGAGATATTGAACCAGGTCGCCGTCCACCTCCCGCGGATTGACGAAGTCGGTCATGCCGAAGCGCCGGCCCCAGGCCTCGCGGGCGGGATTGATGTCGACCCCGATGATCCTTCCGGCGCCGACCAGCCGGGCCCCCTGGATCACGTTGAGGCCGATGCCGCCCAGCCCGAAGACAATGACGTTGGCGCCCGCCTCCACACCGGCGGTGTTGACGACGGCGCCCACTCCGGTCGTCACGCCGCAGCCGATGTAGCAGGCCTTGTCGAAGGGGGCGTCGGTCCGGATCTTCGCTACGGCGATCTCGGGCAGGACAGTATGGTTGGCGAAGGTCGAGCATCCCATGTAGTGGGCGATGGCCTGTCCCCGATAGGAGAAGCGGCTGGTGCCATCCGGCATGAGCCCCTTGCCCTGGGTGGCGCGGATGGCGGTGCAGAGGTTGGTCTTGCGCGACAGGCAGCTTTTGCACTGGCGACATTCGGGCGTGTAGAGCGGGATCACGTGGTCGCCGGGCTTCACGCTCGTGACCCCGGCCCCGACTTCCAGCACGACTCCGGCGCCCTCATGGCCAAGTATGGACGGGAAGATTCCCTCCGAATCGAGCCCGTCCAGGGTGTAGGCGTCCGTATGACAGACCCCGGTCGCGCGGATCTCCACCAGAACCTCGCCCGCCCGGGGACCTTCCAGGTCGACCTCGACGATCTCAAGCGGGCGCTTGGCCTCGAAGGCGACGGCGGCGCGGGTCTTCATGGGTCTCCTCCGGCAAAGGCTCCAGAATCCTGGAGCAGGCGACAGGCGCGTCCCATTCTCGGTTCAGGGCCTGGTCAGCCCCGGGCCGCCTTTCGGCTTACCTTCTGGAGACCGGACAGAATGGCTGCGGTGCCCTCCGGATCACGGTCGCCCTCAGTCCGGAGCAGAAGCTGGAAGGTGCTGAGATGCACCTGCACGGACTTGTCGCCCCATTCACCAGCAGTCCTATAGTAGTCGAGGAGGTCTGCAAGGCTCACCAGCATGGTGTCGATCGCTTTATCCTTCCCCTTGGTCGGAAGGCCAATGGCGCCATTGATGAGATCGTAGAAGGCATTGACTATCAGAGGATCGAAGCGGCCATTCGCACGGGCGTAAAGGTCTTCGGACGCCTTGAGAACCCTCTGCAACTCGGCCATGCTCAAGGCCTGCATGGACTCCAGCCCCCGCTCCGCATCCTCTATCGCCTTGCCGGCATTCTTGCCGCCGGGCATGCGAATCAACCGTCCGAGTGGAACGTCCGGGGTGTGAATACGTGCGACATCGCTCATCTGGATTCACTCTTCTGCCGTCGCTGGACTGTGAAGGCGTCCGTCATAAGGTGTCAAAGCCTAAACCGGGGATCAG
>NZ_JADCBG010000113.1 GCF_020253645.1 Phenylobacterium sp. | reverse complement strand
GCCGCCTCGGTCCCATAGCCCTTCCCCCAGGCCTCCCGGCTATAGCAATAGCCGAAGGCGCTGTTGTCGGGGTTGGCCTCGTGGAGAGAGATGACGCCGATCATCTCAGACGTTGCCTTCACCTCGACGGCCAGGCTCAGGTCCTCCCGCGGCCAGGTCTTCTGCCGTTCAAGATTGCGGTCCAGCACTTCGCGGGTGACCTCCAGGGTGTTGGGGCCCCAGGTCATGTAGCGCACCACCTCCGGGTCGGTGGCATAGGCGTGCATGGCGTCGAAGTCGTCTTCACGGAACTCGCGCAGCCACAGCCGCTCGGTCTCGATGGGAAGCCAGGATGGGGTGGACATGGGAACGATCCAATTCAGGAGGATCGGACGGGTTCGTGGTTTCGCCAGCCCCCGACCGACGTTGGCGGGGTCTGGTTCGAGGCGGCGTCAGCTCAAGGCGTGCGCATTCGAACGACCCCGGTGGGACCGTTGGAATTGGAGCAAGCGAAAGCCTCAGCGCGAACCATGGGCGGCTTGTAGCCGAGCTTGCCGCCAAACCGCAAGATTGCGGCCTTTGCGCGCGCCGCCCGTCCGGCCTAGAAATCCCTCATGCGCCAGAGCTTCAAAGAGTCCGCCGATCCGTCCTACGGGTCCCTCCACCTGCCCCGCATCCGCGCCGCCATGGCCGCCCAGGGGCTCGACGGCCTGCTCGTGCCCCACGAGGACGAGCACCAGAACGAATACCTGCCCGCCGCCAACGACCGGCTGGCCTGGGCCACGGGCTTCACCGGCTCGGCCGGCGCCGCCATCGTGATGGCCGACCGGGCCGCGGTCTTCGTGGATGGCCGCTACACCATCCAGGTCCGGGCCCAGGTCGACGCCGCCCTTTTCGAGATCTGCGACCTGGTGGTCGGCGGGGTCCCGGCCTGGATCGAGGCCCACACCCGCGCCGGCCAGGTGATCGGCTACGATGCGCGCCTGCACAGCCCCGACGCCCTGGGCCACCTAAGGAACGCCGCCATCCGGTCCGGCGCAACCCTGAAGCCGGTGGACCCCAACCCCCTGGACGTGGCCTGGGGCGTCGACCGGCCGGCCCAGCCCGCCGCCCCGGTGCGCCCCCACGCCCTGGCCTTCGCCGGTGAGGAGTCCGCCGCCAAGCGGGCCCGGCTGGGCGAGGGCCTTGTCGCGAAGGGGGCCGAGGCCGCCGTCCTGACCGCCCCGGCCTCCATCGCCTGGCTGTTCAACGTTCGGGGCGGTGACGTCAGTCGCACCCCCCTGCCGCTCGCCCAGGCCATCCTGAACCGCGACGGCTCGGCCCGCCTCTTCCTCGAGCCGGTCAAGGTGACCCCGGAGCTTCCGGCCTGGCTGGGCAATGGCGTGTCCCTCGAAACCCCGGCGGACCTGCCCGGCGCCCTGGCCGGCCTGAAGGACAAGGTGGTCCTGGTGGATCCGGCCCAGTCCCCGGCCTTCTATTTCGACGCCCTGGAGGCCGCCGGCGCCCGGGTGCTGCGGGGCGAGGACCCCTGCGCCCTGCCCAGGGCTTGCAAGAACCCGGTGGAGATCGCCGGCTCCCGAAGCGCCCATGTCCGCGACGGCGTCGCCCTGACCCGCTTCCTGCACTGGGTGGCCACCGAGGCCCAGACCCTGCTGCCCGACGAGATCGAGGTCGCCAGCCGGCTGGAGGCTTTCCGCGAGGAAGTTGAGGGCCTGGCGGACCTGTCCTTCGACACCATCGCCGCGGCCCTGGGCAACGCCGCCCTGCCGCACTACCACCCCACCGAGAAAACCAATGCGCGCACCGCACCCGGCACCCTGCTGCTCGTGGATTCCGGCGGCCAGTACCCGGACGGCACCACGGACGTCACCCGAACCATGGCCATCGGGACCCCGAGCCGGGAGATGTGCGAGCGCTTCACCCTGGTGCTCAAGGGCCACCTGGCCCTGGCGGCCCTGCGCTTCCCGGCGGGAACGACGGGCTCGGCGGTGGACGCCTTCGCCCGGGCCGCCCTCTGGTCCCGCGGACTGGACTACGACCACGGCACCGGCCACGGCGTCGGCGTCTTCCTGGGGGTCCACGAGGGCCCGCACCGCATCGCCAAGGCCCCGAATTCGGTGGCCCTCCAGCCCGGCATGATCGTTTCCAACGAGCCCGGCTACTACAAGGAAGGCGCCTACGGCATCCGGATCGAGAACCTCCAGTACGTGACCGAGCCCAGGACCATCCCCGGCGGCGAGCGGCCCATGCTGGGCTTCGAGGCCCTGACCCTGGCCCCCATCGACCGGACCCTGATCCTTCCGGATCTGTTGACGGCGGAGGAGCGCGCCCAGCTGGACGCCTACCACGCCCGGGTCCTGGCCGAGATCGGCCCGCACCTGGACCACGAGGTCCGCACCTGGCTCAAGGCCGCCTGCGCGCCGATCGGGGGATGAGGCGCAGGACGGCGCGGAGCTGGAAACACCGGGCCGTAGCGCCCCAAGGGGGAGCTGTCGGCCAAGCGGGGCGAGGGGGTCAAGGCGGTTCGGGAATCCCCTTGAGCGGGTCTGCTGGGTTCAGAACCTAGCTGGCGGGAGACAGGCCGCCGCGCTCCAGGGCGCCGCGCAGCTTGTCGCCCAGGACGATCCCGGGCGGGGTCTTCGCCCCCTCCATCACCGCCGTGAAGACGAGTTCCTGTCGGCCGGGCACGGGCCCCGCCGCCCAGGCGACCGTGCGGCTACGGTCGGCGTTGGAGGGACAGGAGGCCCAGATCTCGGCGCCCTCGCGGCCAGCCGTCTTCATCAGCTGCTCGACGGTGCGCACCTCCTTCCCGCTGCAGGCGGGCCAGGCCGTACCGCAGGACCGGCTCGAGCCATAGCGCCAGACGCTCCGCCCCGTTCCCGCCTCGGCGATCAGCACGCAGGTGTTGGGATCGCCCACGGCGTCGCCCACCGCCGCCTTCAGCGCATCGGGGTCCACTCCGGACGGCAGGGGCGGCGAACAGGCGGCGACCAGGGCGAGGGTCGCGGCGAGGGGGAGCCAGAGGGGGGTCTTGGACGGCATGGCGCAACTCCGGGAGGGCGCTCCAGTCTATCCCGGTTCCCGCGGGCATGCGACACCCGCTTGACGCTCCCGCCGCCGGACGGGACAACACGCACCGCAAACGCAGAACGGGGCGCAACGCCCGACGGGAGGACCCCCATGGACATGAACCTCATCAACCGGATTCCAGGCGCCCTCCAGGGCGTCGTCGAGGCCGGGGACCTGTCGGGCTTCGTCACCCTGATCTGGCGAAAGGGCGAGATCGTCCAGCTGAACGCCCTGGGCAGGCGCGACATCGCCGGCGACAAGCCGATGACCCGCGACACGATGTTCCGCATCGCCTCCATGACCAAGCCCCTTACCTCCGTCCTGGCCCTGATGCTGATGGAGGAGGGCCGGCTGAAGCTGGACGACCCGATCACGAAGTGGGCGCCGGAATTCTCCGGCATGAAGGTGCTGAAGTCCGCTTCGGGTCCGCTGGACGAGGTGGTCGACGCGCCCCGCGACATCACGGTGGAGGATCTCCTGACCCACCGCTCGGGCCTGGCCTATGGCTTCACCTCG
>NZ_JADCBG010000112.1 GCF_020253645.1 Phenylobacterium sp. | reverse complement strand
TCGCGGCCGCCGGCAGACCCGCAGAGATCGGCTACATTCCCATGCCTGAGGCAATCCGATCCCGGTACCAATACTTCACCGAGGCCCGGATGGAACGTCTTGTCCGGGCGGGTTACCCCGGCGGCTTCACCCCCCTGGAGGCCGGGATCGCGGACTATGTCCAGCGCTACCTCGCCACCGACGCCCCCTACCGGTAGGCCGGCGCGTTGGCCGCCCCGCACCCGCCGGAAGCCAAACCGAGGCCACAGAGACGGCTTCCCCTGGGCGCATTGGCCGCTGCCGGTCTTCTGTTGCTGGCGCTTGCCTTTGCCTTCATCCGGCGGGATGACATCCGGCTGGCGGCCATGGACCCGGGCAAGCCGTTCCAGATCTACACGCCGCCGCCGGCTCCCGACTATGATCGACCGGAGGCATGGTCCCTCTTGCCGGGGATGCCGGGACGACGGGGCGAGGCGGATGTCTTCTTCCTGGGGCCGACCACCTATTCGGGAGCGGAACACTGGAATGGCCCGGTCGACGACCCCGAGTCGCAGGAGGTGTTCCGACGGGTCATGGCGCCGAACCATGCAGGTCCATTCGCGGCCGCAGGCCGCGTCTACGCCCCCCGCTACCGGCAGGCTGGCCTCTACTCCCTGACCACACTGCGGGAGGACGCACGGGAGGCCCGCCGTTTTGCCTATGCTGACGCAGAGGCGGCTTTCCTGAACTTCCTGTCGCGGACGGATGGACGTCCCATCCTCGTGGTGGGTGTGGAGCAGGGCGGTGACCTTGTCGCCCGACTGCTGGCTGAGGCTGCAGCCGCCCCGGCGGTCCGCGACCGGCTTGTCGCGGCATGGATCATAGACTCCGTCGTCTCCGCCGAGGCGCCGCCCCTCCGCCCATGCAGGGCGCCCCGCGACACGGGCTGCCTCGCCGCCTGGGCCTGGGCCTACGATGATGATGCAACACGGGCCCGGGACCTCCAGGACCGGTCGCTCGTCTGGTCGGGCAAGGAGCTGGTCAACCTCGGGTCGCGCCGTCCTCTATGCTACAATCCGCTTCTTCGGGCGGTCACGGAAGAGCCTGCGCCCGCCCGACTGGCGAGGGGGGCGACCAACGCCACCGGGCTCGAGTGGGGCGCGCGCCCTCCCTTTGTGTCGCGCCAGGTCAGCGCGGTCTGCCGGGGCGGGATCCTGAGGGTGTCACGCCCGGAAGCACGCATGCTGCGCCCGTCCGGCTCGTGGGAGGATCGCCTGCGCACACCGGGCTTCAACCTCTTCTATGCAGACATAGAGGCTGACGCCCGCACCCGTCTGGAGGCCTTCAACGCCCTCACGCGCCCTTCATCCCCGTCTCAGGACGCCAGTCGAACAGGGCCTGGAGCACCTTGAGCGCCTCGCCGCGAGGAGACGTGAACCCAGGGTCGCGCGCCAGGACGAGGCGGGCGTCGTCGCCGGCAGCGAGGATCAGGTCCCTGTGCACGAAGGGATCGACGAAGACATAGTCGGGAAAGCCGGACTGGCGCAGACCCAAGGCGTCGCCGCCGCCACGCAGTTCAAGGTCCGTCTCGGCGATGGCGAAACCGTCGTCCGAGCGGCGGAGGATGTCCAACCGCTTCTGGGCCGTGTCGGAAAGGGGCGGGTCGTAGAGAAGAACGCAGGCGCTCTCGGCTCGTCCCCGGCCAACCCGGCCCCTTAACTGGTGCAGCTGGGCGAGGCCGAAACGCTCGGCCTGCTCGATCACCATGATGGTGGCGTTTGGGACGTTGACGCCCACCTCGACGACGGTGGTCGCGACAAGGACCTTGACCTTTCCGGCGGCGAAGTCAGCCATCACCGCATCCTTCTCCGGACCCGGGAGCTTGCCATGGACCAGGCCAACGCGGCCGCCCAGACGGGCTTGCAGGTCCCGGGCCCTCTGCTCCGCCGCCTTGAGGTCCACCAACTCGGACTCGCTGACCAGCGGACAGATCCAGAAGGCCTGGGCCCCGGACAGCACAGCCGCCACGAGGCGGTCCTCCACCTCCGCCAGACGGGTCATGGGCGCAGCCCGGGTGGCGACGGGTGTCCGGCCCGGAGGCTTTCCGACGATCCGGCTGACATCGAGGTCGCCATAGGCCGCCAGTTCAAGGGTCCTGGGGATGGGGGTGGCCGACATGGACAGCAGGTGAACGCCCTCGCCCTTGTCCAGCAGCCGTTGGCGCTCGCCGACCCCGAAGCGATGCTGCTCGTCAATGACTGCGAGGGCCAGGCGGTGGAACCTGACTTCGTCCTGGAAGAGGGCGTGGGTTCCGACCGCAACGGCGGCGGCGCCGGAAGCCAGCCGCTCGAGTTTCTCGCGCCGTGCGGGACCCCTGTCCCGGCCCGTCAGGAGCACCACCCCGACACCTCTTGCCTCCAGCGGACCGGAGAGGGTCTCAAAATGCTGCCGCGCCAGGATCTCCGTCGGGGCCATCAGTGCGCCCTGTGCGCCTGCTGCGGCTGCGTCGGCAAGGGCCAGCATGGCCACAACGGTCTTGCCAGAGCCGACATCGCCCTGGAGCAGTCGGCTCATCCTCTGGCCAGAGGCGAGGTCGCCGCGAATCTCCGCCAGGGCCGTGAGCTGATCCGGGGTCAGCCGGAAGGGCAGGGCGGCCTCAACCGCGCCGGACAGACCCGCGGGGATCAGGCGCAAGCCGGCGCCCGCCCGTCTGTGTGCACGTCGCTGGGCCATGGCCAACTGGTGGGCCAGCAGTTCGTCATAGGCTAGCCGGGCCCGCGCCGGAGCGGCGGGGGACAGGTCGAAGTCATCCTGCGGGGAATGGAGCGCGCGGATGGCCTCCCGCCAGGACGGAAAGCCCCGGCCTGTCTTCCAGGCGGGATCCTGCCATTCAGGCAGGTCCGGGGTCCGGTCCAGCGCCGAATGGACGATGCGTCGGACCATCCGGGCGGTGAGGCCGGCCCCGGCAGGATAGACCGTCTCGATCTGGGGAATCTCAGCCAGCCCGTTCGCCTCTGCGACATAGTCAGGATGGACCATCTGAAGGTCGAGGCCGAACCTCTCGAGCTTGCCGGAGACCCATCTCTGCGCGCCAACGGGAAGCCGCGCCTCAAGCCCCCGAGAGGCGTTTCCGAACCAGATCAGGTCCAGCCGCTGATCCCCGTCGCGGGTCCGGATCCGGAGGGGTTGCTGGGGCGACCTCGGTCTCAGGTGCTCCTCGACGGTGACCAGGATCGTCGCCGTTTCCTCAGGCCGTACTTCAGAGAGGGTGCGCCTGGGCCTGCGAATGATCCCGTGCGGGGCCAGGAAGAGGACGTCCCTGACCAGGGGGCCGGCGATACGCTCGAGGGCTGGCGCAATCCGGGGACCGACGCCCTTCAGGCTGCCGACCGGAGCGAACAAGGGAAAGAGACTCTCGGGCCGCATGGGTCCTCTTCCGGCCGCCGCTGGCCAAGGCGGCCATCGCGCACTATACCCGCCCGCACACATGACGATCCATGACGAAACGCGACTGAAGAGGCTCTCGTTCCGCGCCTGGCGGCGGGGCTTCCGCGAAGCGGACCTTATCCTGGGTCCCTTCGTGGACACCCATGCGCGCCATCTCAGCGCCGAAGGGCTTGACGCCCTCGAGGACCTGCTGGCCCATCCGGATCAGGATCTCTACGCCTGGATCATCGAGCGCGAGCCGGCGCCCGAGGCGGTGGACTCAGAGATTCTCGCCGCCATCCGGCGGTTCCGCGACGAGGTCTACAAGCTTCCGGGGGCAGTGCGTGGCGCCTGACGGCGCAGCGTCTCCGGGCCCGGCTGACCTGAGACGCCTCGCCGAAGATCCTGGCCAGCTGGATGTGACTGGTGCGCCTGAGGGCTTCGACGCCCTGGTGCTGGCCGATATCCTCAAGCGCCGCAAGGGGCCGGCCTTGTTCGTGGCCCGGGACGGGGCGCGGCTCTCGGCCTTCATCGAGTCCTTCCGGTTCTTCGGTCAGGGAATCGAGGTTCTGGAACTGCCCTCCTGGGACTGCCTGCCGTACGACCGGTCGGGACCGTCCGCGGGCGTCTCAGCCCGCCGAATGGCCGCCCTGGCGCGGCTTTCCGGGCAGGAGGACTGGACCCGCCCGTTCCTTCTGGCCACGACGAGCGCTTCGGCAAGCCAGAGGGTTCCGCCCCGCGTCGCGGTCGCCGCTGCGGGTTATGCCACCCGGGTCGGCCAGCCGGTCAATGTCGCCGACCTTGAGCGCTATTTCGCCGTCAACGGCTACCACCGGGCCTCCACGGTCTCGGAGAAGGGCGAATACGCCATTGGGGGGGGCGTCATCGATGTCTTCCCGACCGCGGCTGATGAGCCCGTCCGGCTCGACCTGTTCGGGGATACCCTCGAATCCATCCGCGCCTTTGACCCCGCGAGCCAGAGATCGACCCGCCCGCTCACCGAGGTGTCGCTGCCGCCGGCCAGCGAGGTGCTTCTGGACGACGGCGCCGTGTCGCGCTTCCGGCGTGGCTATGCCGAGGCCTTCGGGGCCCCTGGCGGGGATCCGCTCTATGAAACCGTGAGCGCCGGAGGACGCCGGGCGGGCATGGAGCACTGGCTCCCCCTCTACTACCGCGGCGCGGGCGAGACAGGGGGGCTGGAGACGCTGTTCGACTACCTGCCGCCGGGAATGATGGTCGTCCTCGACGCTCTGGCCGAGAACGCCCTCGCCGACCGCTGGCTGCAGGTCACCGACGCCTTTGACGCCCGGGACCAGGCCGATCGGCGCAGCCAGTACCGGCCGCTGCCCCCTGATGGGCTTTATCTCTCACCGGAGAGCTTCGGCGCCCAGCTATCCGGACTTGCGGTCCGCCGCTTCACCAGCCTCTCAGGCGGACCCGGCGCAGTTTCTGTGGATATGGGCGCCCGGACCGGTCGTTCCTTCGGCGCCGAGCGCCGCCAGGACTCCGTGAACCTCTTCGAAGCGGCGGTGGGTCACGCCCGGGCCCTGTCGTCGGCGGGCAAGCGGGTGCTCTTCGCCTCGTGGACAGAGGGCTCGTCCGAGCGCCTGGGGCTCATGCTGGCCGATCACGGTTTGGCGGCTCCTCCCCTTGCGCCCTACTGGGATGCGGCCCGCGCAGCAGACCCGAAGGTTCCCCAGAGGGTCGTCCTTCCCCTGGATGCGGGCTTCGAGACCCCCGACCTCGCGGTCATCGCCGAGACGGACATCCTCGGCGACCGCCTTGCGCGCCCCGGACGCCGTCGTCGCGCCGCCAACTTCCTCGCCGAGGCGTCCGCCCTGTCCCCCGGAGACCTCGTCGTCCACATCGATCATGGCATCGGGCGCTATGAAGGCCTGCGGACCCTGGAGGTCCAGGGCGCCCCGCATGACTGCCTCGAACTGCAGTATGGCGGGGAATCGAAGCTCTACCTGCCCGTCGAGAACATTGACCTTCTGACCCGGTACGGGTCCGAGGGGGAGGGCGTGCAGCTCGATCGTCTCGGCGGCGCCGCCTGGCAGTCGCGGAAGGCGCGCGCCAAGGCTCGCCTGCGCGACATGGCCGAGGGTCTGATCCGCATCGCCGCGGAACGGTCCATGCGGACGACCGACGCCGTCACTCCGCCTCAGGGCGTCTTTGAGGAGTTCTGCGCCCGCTTCCCGTTCGAGGAGACAGACGATCAGCTGGCGGCCATCGAGGACGTTCTGGGGGACTTCGCCTCCGGGCATCCGATGGACCGGCTGATCTGCGGCGACGTCGGCTTCGGCAAGACCGAGGTGGCCCTGCGAGCCGCCTTTGTCGCGGCCATGAGCGGCCTCCAGGTCGCTGTGGTCGCGCCGACGACCCTGCTGGCGCGTCAGCACTACAAGACCTTCACCGAACGTTTCCAGGGGTGGCCCGTCCGGGTCTCGCGGCTATCCCGCCTGACGCCCCTCCGAGAGGCCGCCGAAACCCGCGAGGGTCTCAAGAAGGGCGAGATCGAGGTGGTGATCGGCACCCATGCGGTGCTGTCGAAGCAGGTCGAATTCTCGCACCTGGGCCTGGTCATCGTCGACGAGGAGCAGCACTTCGGGGTCAAGCACAAGGAAAAGCTCAAGGAGCTCCGGGCTGACGTCCATATGCTGACCCTGACGGCGACGCCGATCCCGCGGACGCTGCAGATGGCGCTGTCCGGAATCCGGGAGATGTCGATCATCGCAACCCCGCCGGTCGACCGTCTGGCGGTCCGGACCTACGTGTCGCCGTTCGACCCCGTCGGGGTGCGCGAGGCCCTGCTGAGAGAGCGTTTCAGGGGTGGTCAGGCCTATTACGTGGCGCCCCGGATCTCGGACCTCCCGGACATCGAACGGTTCCTTCGGGAGCAGGTTCCGGAGGTCAGCTTCGTGGTCGGACACGGCCAGATGGCGCCGACCCAGATCGAGTCCGTCATGAGCGCCTTCTATGACGGCCAGTATGATGTGCTCCTTTCGACGACCATCGTCGAGAGCGGACTGGACATCCCGACGGCGAACACCCTCATCGTGCATCGCGCCGACATGTTCGGGCTGGCGCAACTCTATCAGCTCAGGGGCCGAGTGGGGCGGGCGAAGGCGCGGGCATACGCCTATCTCACGATCCCCTCGGAGAAGCAGATCACCATCTCGGCCGAGCGTCGGCTCAAGGTCCTGCAGTCACTTGACAGCCTCGGCGCAGGCTTCCAGCTCGCCAGCCATGATCTGGACCAGAGGGGCGGCGGCAACCTCCTGGGCGAGGAACAGTCAGGCCATATCCGCGAGGTGGGTGTGGAGCTCTACCAGCAGATGCTGGAGGACGCCGTGGCGGAACTGAAGGCCAGCGGAGGCTCAGCCCCCGCCCCCGACCGGGGTTGGAGCCCGCAGATCAACACCGGGGCGGCGGTCCTGATCCCGGAGGCCTACGTTCCCGACCTGAACGTGCGGCTCGCCCTCTATCGCCGGCTGTCCGACGCCGAACAGGCCTCGGATCGCGAGGCCCTGGCCGCCGAGCTCATCGACCGTTTCGGCCCGCTTCCACCGGAGGCCGCTCAACTGCTCAAGGTTGTGGGGATCAAGGGCATGTGTCGACAGGCCAACGTGGCCAAGATCGACGTCGGCCCAAAGGGCGCCGTGGTGAGCTTCCGGAGCGACGCCTTCGCCAACCCGATGGGACTGGTGCAGCATGTCCAGAAGAACGCAGTGACCTGGCGGCTCAGGCCGGACAACAAGGTCGTGATCAAGGGGGAGTGGGAGGCTCCGCCCCAGCGTCTGGACGCCGCGGAGATGATCCTCAAGGCGCTGAGCGCACTTGCCGTCCAGTCGCACCAGGCGGCTTGACGATAAACAGAGACAGCTGAGGGTTGTGGCGGCGCGATCCGGTTCCGGTTCGAGGAAACCCGCTCCTCGAGACAGCACGCAATCTTATCGCGTCGACAGCGCGTCCGGAGCCATCTCGGCGGCCTTCCGGATCGCGCCCGCCAACTCGTCCGGATGGCGCACTTCAACCGCGGTGACATCGAACTCGAGAGTGAACGGCGGGCGCCCTTCACCTGCATCGAACGCCGTCCGACTGATGACCGCCGCAATCCGTTCGGCGACGGTGCGAGCGACCTCCTCGGGCGTCGCGGGCAGGGCGATGCCGAAGTGTTCCGGCCCAAGCCTCGTTGCGCTGTCCTCGACCCGGATAAGCCTTGAGACCATGGAACCGAGCTGGGGAAAGGCCTTTTCCAGCCATCCCGAGCGGCGAGTCTCCTCAAGCCGCTCCCCTTCGCGAATCCTGAGAACGCAGAGGGTCAGGGGGCGGTTGCGCGCCGGGGCCGAAGTCGCGAGCCGTTCAAGATGCTGGAAGAAGAGTTCCGGCGTGAACAGGCCGGTCTCGGCATCCATCAGGGAAAGGGACCGGGCGGACTCAAGAGCCGAACGGATTCCGGACTGACGCCGATAACTGCGCGCCAGTTCCAACGCCCTCCAGGCGGTTTCGGACTCCGGCGTGGCAGGCGAGGCGACGTCGGAAATCCCGCGGCTGTAGGCCTCGGCCGCCGTCATTCCCTCGAGCGTCTTCAGGTAGAGAAGGGTGGGGATGTGGTAGAGACGGCTGTTCCGCCGCATGCCTCCGGCAATCGCCATCGCACTGTCCGCGGCGTCGCCTCCCCACAGCACGACCGCGTCGAACTCCGCCTCATGCAGGAAGTCGAAAGCCGTATAGCTGGTGAAAGCTCCGACGACGCGCGCGCCAAGGGCCTCCAGACTGTTTGAAAGACCCAGAAACTGCGGGTTGGGCTCACCGACAGCAAGCAGACTCAGAGGCTCAGGGCTCAACTCGGGGTCCCCCAGATCGACACCGAGCTGTGCAAAGGTCTCCTGGCGCAGCTTGTACTCTTCCTCCGCGACCGCCGTGCGGACCAGGCTATCGAGGCGCATGGCGACCTGCGCGGGATAGACCGGTGTGGCGAGGCGAAGATCGAAGTCGTCTGTCGAGCCCTCCGACCGCTCTGCGCCAATGGCGACAATGGGCACGCGCCTCGAGCCAGCCAGCGACCTGAGCCGCCGCGCCAGGGCGACAGCCTCGTCGGCGCCATCGCTCATGTCGATGATCACCGCCTGGACGCCGAGGTCCGTAAGAGCGGCCTCGGCAGCATAAGGGCCTCGCGCCGTCACGGTGCGCCAACCCAGCTGGTCCAGACCTTCGGACAAGGGACCGGCCATTTCATCGCTGCGCGAGGCGATCAGAAGGCGGGCCTGCAGGACCATCAAGACCGGCTCCGAAAATCGGTGGCGACACACCGCCGCTCCCAACGATAGATAGAGGTGAATCGGGGCTTCTGGACACCCCGTTTTAGGGGGATTCATCGTGGCTGGAGTGCTTGCGGGACAGACCGCCATCGTCACGGGCGCCTCGGGGGGCCTGGGGGCTCACTTCGCGCGCCTTCTCGCGTCGCAAGGTGCTGCAGTCGCCCTTGCGGCCAGGAGGCTCGACATGGTCGAGACCCTCGCGGGCGAGATCGCCGGCGAAGGCGGGAGGGCCATGGCCCTCCGGCTGGATGTCGCCCAGGCCGAGACCATCGCTCCGGCCTTCGGCGAGGTAGAGTCCGCGATGGGACCCGTATCCATCCTGATCAACAACGCCGGAGTCGGCGGTGAGGGACTGGCTAACGACTTGTCCATCGAGGACTGGGACCGGACCTTCGCCGTCAATACCCGGGGCGTCTTCTTCGCCGCCCAGGCGGCGGCGCGGCTGATGATGGCCAATGGCAGCGCCGACCGGGCTGAGGCCAGGATCGTGAACATCGCCTCCATCGCCAGCCACACCGTCCTGCCGGGCCTGTCCGCCTACAACGCGTCCAAGGCGGCGACCGCCATGCTGACCCGAAGTCTCGCCCGGGAATGGTCTCGCAGGGGCATCGCCGTGAATGCGCTCTGTCCCGGCTATATCGAAACCGACATCAACAGTTTCTGGTGGGGCACCGAGGGCGGCCAGAAACAGTTGAAGCTGTTCCCGCGGCGAAGGCTGATGGAGGCTACCGACCTCGACGCCGCTTTCCTGATGTTGGTTGGTCCCGCCGCCAGGGCCATAGCCGGAAGCATCATCACGATTGACGATGGGCAGACCCTCCCCGGCGGGGGATGAACTTGCCTGACCCGGCGTCACCAAGCCAAACTCACAACCGACAGAATGGGGAGACAGTCATGCGCCAGGGACCTCTCAGCGGCCTCAAGATCATCGAATTCGCAGGTATCGGCCCGGGCCCCTTCTGCGGGATGCTGCTGTCGGACCTCGGCGCCGACGTGGTGCGCATCGATCGCAAGGGGCAGGGGCGGGGAAGCCCC
>NZ_JADCBG010000111.1 GCF_020253645.1 Phenylobacterium sp. | reverse complement strand
CGCTGGTACAAGGAGGCCGTCGCGGCGGCCACGGACCCGGCCATTCCCGAGCGCTGGTGGGCCCATGGCCAGTTCGACGACGGCGCGGCGATCTCCAAGCCGCAGCGGGTGCTTTACCGCGAGCGGGCGGACCTGCAGGCGGCCTTCCCCGATCCTTTCGCGGGCGGATACCAGGCCTGGTGGAAGGCCGAGGGGCCGGGCCGGCGTGGCTAGTCCGCGTCCCACGCCCGAGGCCGTGCGGCTGTCGGCGGCGGTGGACGCCGCGGGCCAGCGCCTGGCCGTCCTGCGCGCCGAGGTCCAGCGGGCCGAGACCGCAGAGGCCCTGATCCGGCTGCAGCTGGGCGAGGCCCTGGCGGAGGCCCTTGGGGCGCGGAGCCTGGCCGAGGCGCGGCTGCGGGCCTCGCAGTTCGACCGCTATCGCGCCGCAGCCTTCGCCCACCGCGGGCCGGACCGCCGCAACCGCCTGCGCCGGCTGGCCGAGAAGGTTCTGGCCCGGCTCGGCGCGCCCGGCCGGACCCTGGTCCGCGCCCGGGCCCGCCTGGGCGAGGGCGCGGCCCTGTTCGATCCCGACTGGTACGCCGCCCAGGCGCCTGAGCCCGTCGGCGCCGACCCCCTGGCGCACTATCTCGTGTGGGGCGGAGACGCCCGGCTGTCGCCCCATCCTCTATTCGATTCAAGGTTCTACGCCGACCGCAACGCCGCCGAACTGGCCCGCACCGGCCTGACCCCGCTGGATCACTTCCTGCGCGAAGGCGCCGCCGAGGGCCGCGATCCGCACCCGCTCTTCAGTCTGGAAGGATACGTCGCCCAGGCCCCGGAACTGGCCGCGACGGGCGAAAATCCGGTGCTCCACTACCTGCGGACCGGGGCGGCCCGGGGGCTGTCGCCCCACCCCTTGTTCGACCCGGAGTGGGCCGGCGGCGACCTGGTCTGGTACCTGACCGAAGGCTGGCGGACGGGCGCCTCGCCCCACCCCCTGTTCGACCCGGCCTGGCGGCGGGAGCAGGGCCTGGACGACGGCGAGTCCGAGCCCCTGGCGCGCTTTGTCCTGACCGCGCGAGACACTCTGGAAAGTCCGGGTCCCTATTTCAATTCAAGGACTTACGCCGAGGCCAGGGGCGCCGCCATGGACCCCTCGAAGGACCCCCTGAGCGACTACCTGGCCGGCGGCGCCTGGGCGGTCCTGGGCCCGGAGGGGCTACATCCGGCCCTGGCCTTGCTGGACGATCCTGAGGCGATCCGCTCAGGAATGACCCCGGCCGAGGCCCTGGCCCGGCGGTCTCGGGGAAGCATGACATCCGTCCTGGATAGTCGTTGACTTAGCGCAAGGTGACGAAATGGCCCAGCATGAGATTGTCTTCATTTCCCTAGATCCACCCTATTTCCTAGATCAGGAAGACAAGATCTATGTTTTTCGGGGGTGGGCAGAGGTCGACAATATTAATTCACCCGACATTCACCTGTCGATCAACGGAAAGGAGGTGAAGGTTGTAACAACTGAACCCCCTAAGTTTGAAGGTTACCTAGCCGGCAAAACCGGGATGAAATTTTATGCGAAAGTTGATTTTCGCTCACTTTTCTCGAAGGAGAGTTATTCAGAGCCCTTTCTTCTTGAGGCCGAGGTCAGGTCGGGAAGCCGCAGGCGCACATTTGAGTATGCCGTGACCCGAGCTTGGGCGCGCGAATGCCTGGGCACATTTCGGTCGCTGAGGGCGATTCCACCTGAGCCCCTACAGATCCGGGTGACCGGGGCGGCGGCTGGTGGCTATCATGCCGCCGGGAAGGAAGTGGCGAAAGAGATTACCGATCTGCTTTTGAAGTTTTCGTCACAGGGTACAAAGCCAAGCGGGCGCGTCCTGGACCTCGGTTGCGGTCCAGGTCGTGTGATCGACTGCTACGCGGACGTCTTTCCCAAGGCAAAACTCTTCGGATGTGACATTGATCCAGAGGCGATTGAGTGGGCGGCAAACACGCTCTCAGACCGAGCTAAGTTTGACGTCAATCCCGCGGGTGGTAGGCTCCCCTATCCAGACGAGTATTTCGATACAATTTACTCGATTTCAATCTTCACCCATCTTCCAGAGGAAATTCAATTTCCCCTACTTCAAGAAATTCGTCGTGTGCTGAAGCCTGGTGGTTATCTTATCACTACAAAATTGAACCCGTTTTCATTTGAATTACCTGAATACATAATTTCTGACGCTCGTTCCAAAGGTTTTGCGTATTGGGGAGACTCAGAAAAGACAGAAGGATTGCCAGATTTTTATCGTTTAGCATATCATGGTGATGATTATGTTATGGAAATGTGGTCTCCGTACTTTGACATTTTGTCGATCGGAAGGCAGTGCATCAACAATACGCAGGATGCAGTTGTCGCCCGCCGACCCAGAGAGTTTTACTCTTGGATTCCTACCCAGATCCGTGCGGTCGGTCGCGCTCTCGTTAACCGGCTGGCCCTGGCCCGCCGCTCAGCCGCCCCCTAGTTGTCGCCAGATCTCGGCGTAATAGGCGGGGACGTAGTGGAAGGGGCTCAGGCCCCAGACGTGGTCAGGGTCGGAAAACACCAGGAAATCCGGGGCCTTGACCACCTCCAGCCGCGGGATGGCGGCCCGCGTGGCGGCGTGCATCCGCGCCAGCCGGGCGTTGTGCGCCGCCCGCAAGGCCCGCCGGCCGGGGGTGATCTCGAGGTCCGGCTCCAGCGCCTCGACCCGGCCGGAAGGGTGGCGCAGGGCGCCGGCCCAGACGGCCTCGTGGAGCACCGGACGCGCCCCCGACAGCGCCCCCCCCGGCGCAAAGAGCGTCGCCAGAGCGTCCAGCGCGCGTCGCCACAGCGTCGCGTCGGCGTCGCCCAGGGCGTCCAGGCGCCGTAGCGTCATGAGGGGGGGCAGGGCGTCCCAGCCGGCCGTCTCCAGCTCCCAGGACGCGGTCACCACCCCTCCGGCGCCCGCCAGGAGGTCGAACCGCTCGTCTATGAAGTCGAGGAGGACGACATCTGGACGGAACCGGATGATTTCATCCAGTCCGGTTTTTGAAAGGTCGGTACGGAGGGCCTGCGCCGGATTCGGTCGCAGGCCGGGCGCCGGCCCCTCGGGCAGCACCAGCCCCTCCGGCCGGGCGGCGAACAGGCTCGGCAGGCGGGTCCGGGAGATATAGAGAAGGTCGTCCGTCGGCGCCCCGGCCATGCGCCAGAGGTCGCGGCTCACGCAGCTGCCCAGGATGGCCACGCGGCCAGCCCCGGCGAGAGGCGGAGGAAGACGGGAGGAGCCGGTCATGTCGCCAGACTAGGACGAATCGATCCGCCGCACATCCGGCAGGCGGCTGAACCCCGGCAGGCCCCCTCCGGCCCGCTTCGCGGTCCACCTGCCCCTCGGGAGGGGGAGGAATTGGAGCGTTGGCGCCGGGGCGGGTCGGCAGGCGGCCGCCGGCTGCGGGATGGGGGGGAAATCCGGGGGGTGGCGTGGCGCCGGGGACACGGGGGTCCGGGCGTTCCCGGAACCCCCTCGCGGAATTTCCTTGCTTTTCGTAAACCTTCCGGGGTGATGGTCGCCCCCCGAAGCGGAAGCCGGCGCGCCGGCCCGAGCCAGGACCCAGGATGAAGATCTTCAACCCCTTCGCCGACATGCCGGACAACCCCCTCACCCGCGCGGTGAAGGAGGGGCGCCGGCCGCTCATCTATGCGGGCGTCTTCAGCCTGGTCTCGAACCTGCTTTACTTCGCCATGCCCCTGTACACGACGCACATCTATGCGGGCGTGCTGCCCAGCGGGAGCGTGCCGACCCTGCTGGTGCTGACCGGCGGCGTGCTGGCGGCCTTCGTCATGTCGTCGATCATCGACCACTACCGCGCCAAGGTGCTGATCAGCTTTGGCGTCCTGCTGGACCAGAGGGTTTCGAGCCACGTCTTCGGGGCCCTGTTCGAGGGCGCGGCGCGGGGCATGCCCCAGGCCCGCAGCCAGGCCCTGCGCGATCTGGATTCCTTCCGCCAGATGCTGACCGGCCCGGCCTTCGGCGTGCTGTTCGACCTGCCCTGGATGCCGATCTTCATGCTGGTCCTGTTCGTGGTCGACCCGGTGATCGGCGTCATCACCTTCGTGGGCGCCCTGGTCCTGCTGGCGGTGGCCCTTCTGCAGGACATCCGCACCCGGCCCATGCTGAACGAGGCCAACGAAGCGGCCCTGCGCAGCTATGGCTTCACCGACCAGGCCCTTAGGAACAACGAGGTGGTCCGGGCCATGGGCCTGACCGAGCCCCTGGCCGGGCGCTGGCGGGCCTTCCGCCAGACCACGATGGACCGCAGCTCCCTGGCCAGTGACGACGCCAGCTACATGACCAACATCTCCCGGGGCCTGCGCCAGGGGATCCAGGTGCTGATCATCGCCGTCGGCGCCTGGCTGGTGCTGACCGGCCAGATCCATGTGGGCCTCCTGTTCGCCAACATGATCCTGGGCGCCCGCGCCCTTCAGCCCATCGACCGGCTGGTGGCCAGCTGGGACGGCCTGATGAACGGCGCCCGGGCCTATGAGCGCCTGGTCACGGTGTTCGAGGGCTACCAGGAGCCGCGCCCCTCCACCGCCCTGCCCAGGGCCAAGGGCCTCTTGAGCGTGGAGGGGGTCAACTTCGCCCCGCCTGGCGCCAACCGCTTCGCCCTCCAGGCCCTGGCCTTCCGAGTCGAGCCCGGCGAGATGCTGGGCGTGATCGGCCCGTCCGGCGCCGGCAAGTCCACCCTGGCCCGCCTGCTCGTGGGCGTCCTGCCGCCGACCCACGGCGCGGTCCGCCTGGACGGCGCCGAGGTCCACGCCTGGGACCGCGCCGACTTTGGCCGCAATGTCGGCTACCTGCCGCAGGACACCGAGCTGTTCCCGGGCACGGTGCGCGACAACATCGCCCGCTTCCGCGACGACATCACCGACGAGATGGTGGTGGCCGCCGCCCAGGCCGCCGGCGTCCACGCCATGATCCTGCGCCTGCCCCAGGGATATGAGACCGACCTGGGCGAGAGCGGCCGCATCCTCTCGGCCGGCCAGCGCCAGCGCGTGGGCCTGGCCCGCGCCCTGATCGGAGACCCGGCCCTGCTGGTGCTGGACGAACCCAACGCCGCCCTGGACGCCGAGGGCGAGGAGGCCCTGCTGTCGGCCCTCGATGCAGCCAAGGCCCGGGGCGCGACCATCGTGATGGTGGCGCACAAGCCCTCGATCTTCCGCGCCGCCGACAAGATGCTGGTGCTGCGCGACGGCCGGATGGAGGCCTTCGGTCCCCGCGAGGCGGTGATGGCCAAGTTCGCCGCCCCCGCCCTGAGGGCCGTGGAAGGCGGAGGCGCCCGATGAACCTGGACCCGCGCAAGTCCGCCTTCGGCGCCCCCGGAGGCGGCCCCGGGAACGGGCCCGGAACCGGTCCTGAGGGCGGCCCCGCAAGCGGCCCCCGCAAGGCGCCCGGCCCCCTCGCCGCGGCGCGCCGCTGGCTGGCGCCCCTTCTGAAGGTGTCGGACCAGCCCCTGGACCCGGACCTGGAGCGGCGGATGCGCCGGCCGATGATCACCGGCTCGATCCTGATCGGCGTGTTCGTGGTCGGCTTCCTGGGCTGGGCCAGCCTGGCCCCCCTGGAAAGCGCCGTCATCGCCCCCGGCGTGGTGCGGGTGGAGGAGAACCGCAAGGTGCTGCGCGCCCGCGAGGGCGGCACGGTGCGCAGCATTCCGGTGCGCGAGGGCCAGAAGGTGACGAAGGGCCAGGTTCTGCTGACCCTGGACGACGTGCAGCCCCGGGCCGCCATGGAGGTGATGCAGAACCAGGTCGACACCTACGCCGCCCAGGTGGCGCGGTTCGAGGCCGAGGCCCGCGGCGCCCGCCAGGTCGCCTTTCCCGCCGAGCTGACGGCGCGGATCTCCGACCCCCGGGTGGGCGCCCTGATCCGCGACCAGGACTTCCTGTTCGCCAGCCGGCTGCAGTTCTTCGACAGCCAGTCGGAGGTGCTGCGCCAGAGGACCCAGCAGATCGACTCGCAGATCCAGGGCGTGCGCGCCCAGATCACCGCCCTGGACGAGAACGTCGCCCTGACCCGTCAGGAGCTGGAGGGGTATGAGACCCTCTACGCCCAGGGCTATGCCCCGAAGACCCTGATCCTTCGCTATCAGCGGGCCCTGGCCGACCTGGCCGGCCGCAGGGGCGCCCTCAGCGCCGAGCAGCAGCGGCTGGCCCAGCAGAAGGGCGAGGCCCAGGTGCAGCTGGCCTCGCTGAACGACCAGAGAATCAGCCAGGCCGCCGAGGGCCTGAGGCAGATGCAGGCCGCCCTGGCCGACGCCCGCCCCAAGCTGGCGGCCGCCCGCCAGACCTTCGAGGCCGCCACCGTGCGCGCGCCGGTGGACGGCTATGTGCTGAACCTGACCCAGTTCACCCTGGGCGGGGTGGTGGGCGCGGGCGAACTCCTGATGACCGTGGTGCCCTCTGACGCGCCCCTGGCCGTGACGGCGCGAATCAAGCCCGGCGACATCGAGGGAATCACCCCCGGCATGAAGGCCCGGGTGACCCTGTCGGCCTTTTCCAGCCGCCGGGTCTCGCCCTTTGCGGCGGTGGTGACGAATGTCTCGGCCGACGAGGTGACGGACGAAAAGACCGGCCAGTCCTTCTTCCGCGCCGACCTGACCATCGACCCGAAGGAGCTGGCCAAGCTGCCCCCGGGCGAGACCGTGACCCCGGGAATGCCCGCCGACGTGATGATCACCACCGGCAAGCGCACGGTGATGGGCTATATCGTGGGGCCGCTCTCGGACACGCTGAACGCCTCCATGAGGGACAAGTAGGCCCTGTCCGGCGGCCGGGAAACAGGGGGCGTGACCTTTCGGCATCACCCCCGCCCGGCGTCGCCGGAACAGGGGGGTTTTTGCAGTTGCGCAATTGAATCGCTTGGGCTACGGCTTGTTCGGGCTCGTTTAACCTTCGCTGTGTTACGTCATGTGGCGGTCACAGCTAAGGGCTACGGACCGCCGGAACCCGTCCGATGGAAGCGTCCATGGGGTCGTGGCGCCGGACATTTCGTCGGTCCGAGTGAAACACACTGGAGAGAAGAATGACCGCCTATACGTTCGAGACGATCAGCGCCGCAGATGCGTTGGCCTTCGACGCAACCAAGGACACCCTGACGTTCACGACCCCGGGCGCCACGGCGACGGCGGTGACAGTGGCGATCACGGACGCCTCCGGCTTCCCCCTGACGCCGGCCTCCTTCGCCCTCACCTTCGGTGGGGTGACGAAGACCTTCGGGCCGAGCTTCATCGTCGGCACGGCCGGCGTGGGCAATGTGACGGGCCAGATCATTTTCCCCGACAACACCATGCTGTATGTCGGAACCACCGATGCCAACGTCATCACTGGCTCGGCCGGCAGTGACGCCCTGTATGGTGGTTCGGGTGCTGACAACCTGACCGGCGGCGACGGCGCGGACTTCATCCAGGGTGGTCTTGGCAACGACACCGTGTCTGGCGACACGGGAGCAGACACCCTTCTGGGCGGCCAGGGCAATGACGACATCCGTACCGGAACGGGCAACAACTACGCCCACGGCAACCTGGGTGACGACACCATCACCGCTGGTACGGGCTCCGACACCCTGCTGGGCGGCCAGGGCAACGACACCATCGTCTCCAGCGACGGCGCCAACAACGTGGCGGGCGACGCCGGCAACGACAGCATCACCTCCCTCACCGGTGCAGACACCATCACCGGCGGCGCAGGCAACGACGACATCAACGCCGGTGCGGGCGACAACCTGATCGATGGCGGCGCCGGCAACGACACCATTGCCTCCGGCACGGGCGCGGACAACATCACCGGCGGCGAGGGCAACGACACGATCAATGCAGGCTCCGGCGCCAATAGCATCAGTGGCGATGAGGGGGCTGACACCATCCAGTCCGGGTCGGGCGCCGACACCATCCTTGGCGGTACAGGCAACGATTCCATCATCGACACTGGTGATGGCGCCGACAGCGTGAATGGCAACTCCGGCGCTGACTCCATCAATGGCGCCGCCGGAGCGGACAGCCTCCTTGGCGGTCAGGACAACGACACCATCGATGGCGGGTCGGGCAACAACTACCTCCATGGTAACTTGGGGGCCGACAGCGTCACCGGTGGCGATGGCAACGACACGATCCTGGGCGGCCAGGGTGGCGATGAAATCGCAGCCGGCGGTGGCCTCAACTACGTGACCGGCGACCTCGGCAACGACAACATTGGCGCCGGGACCGGTGCTGACACCCTGCTGGGTGGCGACGGTAACGACAGCATCAATGCCAGCGACGGGGCCAACGTCGTCGAGGGCGGAGCCGGCAACGATACGGTGAGCTCCGGTTCAGGCAACGACGTGGTCACCGGCGGTGACGGCAATGACTGCCTGAGCAGCGGTGACGGCGCCGACAACCTTTCTGGTGATGCGGGTGCGGACACACTGATTGGTGCTACAGGTTCTGACACGCTCGTGGGTGGCGACGGCGCTGACTCCGTGAGCGGCGGCAATTTCACCGGCGCCGACCGGATCGATCTGGGTGCTGGCAACGACACGGTGGTTGATACCGGTACGGGTGCGGCGACCGTCATCGGTGGGGACGGCTCCGACTGCATCACCTCGGGCGATGGTAACGACAACATCAGTGGCGACGCCGGCAACGACAACATCAACGCGGCCAGCGGCGCCAACACCATCTCCGGTGGTGACGGCAACGACAGCGTCACGTCGGGCGCTGGCAACGACGTGATCACGGGCGGCGAAGGCAACGATACGCTCGTGGCCGGCGATGGTATTGACAATGTCGATGGCGGTGGTGGTGAGGACTGCATCAGCGGCGAGACGGGGGCTGACACCCTGGCTGGCGGCGCTGGTGCAGACACCCTGATCGGTGGCGCCGGAAACGATCGTCTCGACGGCGGCGCCGGCGCTGACCGGATCACCCTGGCTCCGGCCACGGCCACCCAGGCAACGGCCATCGGCGGTCTCGGCGATGACACCTTCGTGATCACCAGCAACTCCGGGGCGTCTGTCTCCGCCGATGCTGGCGAGGGTAACGACAGCTACTCCGGTGGTGACGGCGTGGACTTCGTGGTCGGCGGGGCGGGTAACGACACCCTCACTGGCGGTACGACCGGCGCGGACACCCTAAACGGCGGTGACGGTCTGGACTCGCTCACCGGCGGCAATGGAGCCTCCTCGCTCGTGGGTGATCTCGGAAACGACACCATCTCCGGTGGCGCCGGTTCCGAAGGGATCAGCGGCGGCGACGGTGCGGACAGCCTGGTCTCGGGCGGTGGCAATGACACCGTCTCGGGTGGCGCTGGCGCCGACCAGATTACGGGCGGCACCGGCAACCAGAACCTCTCTGGCGGTGATGGAGCGGACACCCTCGTGGGCGGTGGCGGGAACGACACCATCGACGGCGGAGCCGATGGCGACACCATCACAGGTGGGGCCGATAACGATGTCATCACCGGCGGAGCCGGGGACGACACAGTGTCCGCCGGCGACGGTGCGAACAACGTCAGCGGCGGCGACGGCGCAGACTCCCTGACCGTCGGAACGGGTGCGGACACTGTCACCGGTGGCGACGGCGCGGATACGATCTCCGGCGATGATGGCCTCGACAGCCTCTTCGGCAACACGGGCGGTGACAGCATCGTCGGTGGCGCCGGTGGGGACACCATCTCGGGCGGCGCTGGCGCCGACACCGTGAACGGTGACGCGGGCAATGACCGGTTCGTCTTTGCGGCGGGTGACGCCTCGTCGACTACCGCCGGCAGCATCGACATCATCGATGGCTTCAACACCACAGACGACGGGATTGCACTGGGTGTCACGGGCACTGTCGAGACCCTGACCACCGCAGCAACCTTCGATGCGGCGCTCAGCGCCGCAAACGGGGTGATCGGGGCCGGGACGTCGGATATCGTCGTGGTCGCGGTCGGTACGACGGCGACTTATGTCTTCGCCGACACCAACGCTGACAATGTGATTGATACGGCCATCGGCCTGATCAACATCACGGGCGCCTTGGCCGACGGTGACTTCATCGCCTAAACCCGGTTCCTCGGAACCCAAGGATCGGGCCGCCCCTCGGGGCGGCCCTTTTCTTTTGCGCGGGCGGCGTTTGGGCGTGTGCGGGCGGGGAGAGGACGGAAGCGGGATGTTAACGCCTGCGGGGCAGACTGCCCGAAACGCCGGCGGCGCCCCTGGCCCACCGGCGACGTCCGCCCCGCCTTCCTCCTGTGATCGGGACCGCCATGCCCGCCTTTACCTTCGAGACCATCACCGCCGCCGAGGGCCTGACCTTCACCGCCGCGGACACCCTGACCTTCACCACGCCGGGCGCTTCGCCCGCAGCGGTGTCGGTGACCTTCACCCCCGCCTCGCAGCCGCCGGGCTTTCCGCCGCCTGCGCCGACCCCGGCGACCATCACCCTGGCCTTCAACGGCGTCTCCAAGGTGTTCGGGGCCGGCCTCGCGGGGCTGGGCGCCAGCGCCGGGCAGATCGTCTTTCCGGATGGGGCGCGGCTGTTCGTGGGCACGACAGGGGCGGACTCCGTCGCGGGCGGGAGCGGCGGCGACGCCCTCTATGGCGACACGGGCGGCGACTCCCTGGCCGGCCTGGCCGGCGACGACCTGCTTCAGGGCAATTCGGGCGCCGACACCCTGACCGGCGGGGAGGGGAATGACAGCCTGTACGGGGGCCGGGACGCCGACCTGATCGACCTGGGCCCCGGCCTGAACTGGGCCAACGGCAACATCGGCGCCGACACGGT
>NZ_JADCBG010000110.1 GCF_020253645.1 Phenylobacterium sp. | reverse complement strand
GGTAGGAGACGCAGCGGCGGGCGTCGAGCTGATAAGGGGCGGGAAAGGCGCCGGTCGGGCAGGCGTCGAGGCAGGCCCGGCACTGGCCGCAGTGATCCTCGCCCGAAGGGTCCGCCGGCAGGTCCGCCGTGGTCAGGATCACCCCGAGGAAGAGCCAGGAGCCGAAGTCCCGGCTGACCAGGTTCGTGTGCTTGCCCTGCCAGCCCAGTCCCGCCTGGTGGGCGAGGGGTTTTTCCATCAGCGGCGCGGTGTCGACGAAGACCTTGAGTTCGGCGCCCAGGCGGGCGGCCATGAAGCCGCCTAGCTGCTTCAGCCGCCCCTTGATGACCTCGTGGTAGTCGTCGCTCCGGGCATAGACCGAGATGAGTCCCCGGTCGCGCCGGGAAAGGCCGGCCAGGGGGTCGGCGTCGGGACCGTAGTTGAGCCCCAGGACGACCGCGCTCCGGGCCTCCGCCCAGAGGGCCCTGGGGTGGCTCCGCCGCCCGGCGGTCGACGCCATCCAGTCCATGTCGCCCTGCCGGCCTTCAGCAAGGAACTCCTCGAGGCGCGCCGCGGCGGGCCAGGGCGCCATGACTCCGGTGAAGCGACAGGCGTCGAAGCCCAGCTCGGCGGCCCGACGGCGGATCGCCTCCCGGAGGTCTGGACCGGGGTCAGAAGTCGAGGTCGTCATAGTGCGCCGCCGGGACCAGCCCGGGCCAGCGGTCGGCGAGGAGGGGTCGGAAGGCGGGCCTGGACTTGAGCTTCATGTACCAGGTCTTGACGGAGGGATAGGCGTCCCAGGGCACGTCCCCCAGATAGTCGATCACCGAGAGATAGGCGGCGCCGGCGAAGTCCGCCAAGGACATGCGCCGGCCGGCCAGCCAGTCCCGGGCGCCCAGCAGGGCCTCCAGGTAGGCCATGTGAGCCCGGAGGGAGTCCCGCCCTTGCCGAAGGGCCGCCAGATCCGGCGCACCCAGGCCGAGGAGTCGCTTTTCCATCTTCTCGTGAAGGAGGAACCCGGCGACCTCCAGGTCGAACTTTCGATCGAACCAGAGCATCAGGCGCCTGGCTTCCGCCCGCTCCTCCGCCGAGCGGCCCAGCAGGGGCGGTTCGGGCCAGTTTTCTTCCAGATGATCGAGAATGGTCCGGGACTCGCAGAGGACCAGGCCGTCCTCCACCATCACCGGGGTGACCCCGGAGGGATTCAGGTCGAGAAAGGCCTCGGGCTGGTCCCAGTAGCGGACGGTCTGCTCGGTGAAGGCCAGCCGCTTCTCGCCCAGGGCAAGGCGCACCTGTCTTGAGGCGGGGTCCAGCGGGAAGTGGTGCAGGATGCGTTCGGTCATGCCCGGCCGGCGAGACATTCTGTGTCATCGACACTGATGCAGACCAGACCTTAAGGGGCGGTTTACTCTGCAGATCTGGCTTCGGAGAAGGCCCCTCCATGGGGCTCGGCCAATCCGCGTGGATCGGGGTGGATCAGGATGTCGGCCATGGGGTAGGCCGCCAGTAGCCGGCGCTCCGCCTCGACGATGATCCTGTGGGCGTCCTCGAGGCTCAGCCGGGGGTCGAGATCCACATGCATCTGCATGTGGACATAGGGCCCCGACGCCCGGGTCCGTAGCTGGTGGACATCGGTGAGACGCCCGTCCTGGGTGACGAGCTCGACGATCCGGGCCCGCTCGGGTGCGGGCAGCTCCTGGTCCATCAACTGCACTGCGGCCTCCCGGAAGACGCCGATGGCCCCCCAGAGGAGGAGGGCGGCGATCAGGAGTGCGGCTGCGCCGTCCAGACCCGCGACGCCCAGCCAGGCTGAGGCGCCGATTCCCGCAAGGGCCGCGAGGTTGGAGGCAAGGTCCGAAGCGTAATGCGCCCGGTCTCCGCTGACCGCGACCGAGGACGTTCGCCGGAGCACCCAGGACTGGGCTGAGATCAGCCCGAAGGTCAGGGCTGTCGACAGGGCCATCACGCCGATCGCCCATCCTCCGGCCTCCAGGGGCTGGGGATCGAGGAGGTTGCGAATCGCTTCCTGGCCGACCAGGGCGGCTGAGGCGAAGACCAGTCCCGCCTGCATCAGGCTGGCGAAGGCCTCGGCCTTGCCATGGCCGAAGCGATGTTCCTCGTCCGGGGGCGCGGCCGCATAGCGAACCGCAAAGAAGGTGACGGTGGAGGCCAGGAGATCGAGGGCGGAGTCGGCGAGGGAGGCGAGGAGGGCCACCGAACCGGAGGCCAGCCAGGCCCCGGCCTTGGCGGTCACCAGCAGAGACGCCACGCCGACCGACAACAGGGTCACCCCGCGGGTCAGGGCGGCGGCGCGGTCTGGCGGAAGTCGGGGGGCGGAGGCCATGCAGATCTTCTATCGCCCCCCCCTAAGCCGGCCAAATCATTCCGCAGCCTGACGCGCGCCCGGCTGGGGACCGACATAGACAGACCTCGGCCGGATCAGCCGGCCGGTCGCAATCTGTTCCAAGGCGTGCGCGGTCCATCCAGCCACCCGCCCGGCGGCGAAGATGCAGGTGAAGGCCGACGGAGGGATCGCCAGGGCCTCCAGCAGGAGGGCGGTGTAGAACTCGACGTTTGTCTCCAGGGGGCGGTCAGGCTTTCGGGTGCGCAGGACCTCCAGGGCTGCGGCCTCGACCGCCTCTCCGAGGGCCAGCCGTCCCTCGTCGACGCCTAGTCTCCGGATGGCCGCCTTGAGGGCGTCCGCCCGCGGGTCCCTGACCCTGTAGACCCGATGCCCGAAGCCCATCAGCCGGTCACCCCGTTCCAGGGCGGCTTCAAGCCAGACGCGCGCATGGCTGGCGACCCCGATGGCGTCGAGCATGTCGATCACCGGCCCCGGCGCGCCGCCATGAAGGGGCCCCTTCAGGGCGCTGAGTCCCGCAAGGGCCGCCGAGACCAGACCGGCGCGGGTGGAGGCGGTCACCCTGGCGGCGAAGGTCGAGGCGTTGAGCCCGTGGTCGATCACCGCCACCAGGTAGGCGTCCAGGGCAGCCGCCTGGCCTGCGCCGGGCGCCTGCCCCCCGATCATTCTCAGGAGATCCGCGGCATGTCCGGCGGATGGGTCCGGCGCCAATGGGGCCAGGCCCGCCTTCCGGCGCAAGAGCGCCCCGGTGAAGACCGCGGGAGCTGCAGTCACCCGCAGCGCCTCGGCAAGGCCCTCGCCGTCACCGAGTCGCGCCATCAGGGCTCGGAGCCCTTCCACAGGCGAGAGATGCAGAAGTCCGTCATCGATCCGCTCGACCTCGGACCAGACCTCCATGCGGGCCTCGCCCAGCGCGGACTTGAGGTCCACGCTCGACCCGTCCGGGGAGGCGGGGATCAAGCCGGCCCATAGCCGGCCGACCACGGCCTCGAAGTCCGAGACGCCCACCAGTTCCTCCAGGTCGGCGCCCCTCAGGATGAGGCGTCCGGCGTCTCCATCCACGTCTGACAGCACCGTTTCCGCGGCGACGACGGATTCAAGTCCAGCTTCCATGACAGTCTTCCTTGCAAGGCGGTTCACGGCTGGACTTGGGAACATGGCTATGAAACCGTCAATCTTGATCAATATGATCAATATAAAAGCGGAGGCTCGCGAATGGCGGAGTGGCTGACAGCATCGGGGGTGCTTGAACGCCTCGCCATCAAGCCGCAGACCCTCTACGCCTACGTCAGCCGGGGCCTGATCGCGGCGAGGCCGGACCCGGCGGACTCGCGACGCAGCGTCTATCGGGCCCTGGACGTCGAGGCGCTCGCAGAGCGCCGCCGTCGGAGCCGGCGCCCCTCGGACGTCGCGACCGGCGCAATGACCTGGGGAGAGCCGGTCCTGACGTCGGCCATCACCACCGTCCATGCCGGACGCCACTGGTACCGGGGCCGGGACGCCCTCGTCCTGTCGGAGTCCGAAACCCTTGAGTCCGTGGCCCGCCTGCTTCGGGGCGGAGACGGGGTCACACTGAAACGATCAGACCGGCCGGTCCCGCCCGGCGGCGGACCTCCCTTGTCCCGCGCCTTCCTCGCCCTGGCGGCCCGCGCTGCAGAGGCTCCCTCCCTGCTCGGACAGACGCCGATCGCCCGATCGGCGGAAGCCGCCCTGCTGCTCGACATCCTCGCGGACGCCCTCGTGGCGGAGACCGACTCCGGCCCGATTCACCAGCGACTCGCCCGCGCCTGGCGGCTGGGTCGGGGTGGCGAAAGCGCCGACCTCATCCGTCGCGCCCTGGTTCTGCTGGCTGACCACGAGCTCAACCCGTCGGCCTTCGCGGCCCGGGTCACCGCCTCCACGGGCGCCTCCCTTGCCGCAGCAGCTCTGGCGGGGCTCTCCGCCCTTTCGGGCCCGCGACATGGCGGCGCGCCCGCCGCTCTGGGAAGATTCCGGGAGGAGGTGCGAGTCCACGGGGCCGCCGAGGCGGTCGCCGCCCGCCTCGCGGAGGACCGCGGCTTTCCGGGGTTCGGGCACCCGCTTTACCCCCAGGGCGATCCGAGGGCGGTCGCCCTCCTGGCCCGTTTCAAGCCACCGGCGGACATGGTGCGTCTCGCCGAACAGGTCAGTGGCGCTGCGGCCCTGGCGCCGAACATCGACTTCGCCCTCGTCGCCCTCTGCGAGCACCTGCGGGCGCCGGAGGGGGCCGCCCTGTCGCTGTTCGCCGCCGCCCGTTGCGCCGGCTGGATCGCCCACGCCCTGGAACAGGTTCAGGACGGCGGCTTGATCCGGCCCCGGGCCCGCTACACCGGCCCAATCCTGGATCAGGACCCGGCGGAGTAGGCGCGAAGCACCTCCAGGGGCGCCACGGCCAGGGCCTCTTCATGGGTCGCCGACAGCACGATCCGAGGCGCCGCTCCGGCGTCCAGCGCTTCCTTCCAGCGAGGCGCGCACAGGCACCAGCGATCGCCGGGCTTCAGGCCGACGAAGCCGTAGGCGGGGACGGGGGTGGAGAGATCATTGCCCACCGACTTCGAGAAGGCCAGGAACTCGGCTGTCATGACGGCGCAGACCGTATGCATGCCGACATCCTCGGCGCCGGTCTCGCAACAGCCGTTCCGGTAGAAACCGGTCACAGGGTCAAGGCCGCAGGGTTCAAGTGGACCACCCAGCACATTGCGGGCGTCGGGTTCGTAACGGATGCTCATGACGGCATCATAGTCTATGTGAGCGGTCTGCGGCGCCCCCCGCCGCCGCCTAGCGGAGTTCCGAAATGTCGCCCGCCCGTCCCCGGCGCAGCGCTCTCTACATGCCCGCCGGCAACCCGCGCGCCATGGAAAAGGCGCGAAGCCTCGCCTGCGACGTGGTGATCCTGGACCTGGAGGACTCGGTCGCCCCGGACGCCAAGCCGGCGGCCCGCGATCTCGCCCTGACCGAGACGGAAAGGGGTGGCTTCGGGCGCCGCGAGCTGGTGATCCGGGTCAACGGCCTGGACACCCCGTGGGGCGAGGCGGACCTCACGGCGATCGCCGGAGCCGCCGTCCGGCCCGCCGCCGTGCTGGCGCCCAAGGTCTCGACCCCCGAGGACGTCGCCGCCTACGCCGCCCGGCTTCCGGTCGGGATCGACCTGTGGATCATGGTGGAGACCTGTGCGTCCCTGTTCTCGCTGGGGCGTCTCGCCGCCTCCGGGGGGCCGCTGGCGGCCCTCGTGGTCGGCTCCAATGACCTGGTGAAGGAGATGCGCTGCCAGGTCGATGCCGAACGACGCCCCCTCCAGGCGGCCTTGTCCCTCACCGTCGCCGCCGCCCGCGCCAACGGCCTGACGGCGCTGGACGGGGTCTGGAACGACATTGCGGACCTCACCGGTCTGGAGCGCCAGTGCCGGCAGGGCCTGGAGTTCGGTTTTGACGGCAAGACCCTGATCCATCCTGACCAGATCGCCGCCGCCAACCGGGCCTTCGCCCCTGAAGCCGACGAGATCGCCTGGGCCCGCACGGTCGTCGGCGCCTTTGATTCGCCTGAAAATCGCCGCAAGGGCGTCCTGCGGGTAGAGGGCCGGATGGTCGAGCGCCTGCATCTCGAACAGGCTCTCCGTCTGCTGGAGATCGCCGCAGCCCTCGAGGAGACATGACCCGGAAACGGTACGCCGCTCTGTCCGTCGTCGCGCTCCTCCTCGCCGCGCCGGTCGCCCGGGCGCAGGACCCCGACCTGATCGGAGATCTCCTGAAGGCCGCGCCGGCCGCCGAAGAGGAGGAGGAGGCCGATGGCGGCGACCTGGATCTGCCCGAGGTGACGAGCGTGCCGGAAACCCGCCAGGGACCGGTTTCCGTTCCGGGGCGGACGGTGGCGGTCGATGATCACAGCCGGACGCCGGAAGGGCCCCTCGGCGCCGCCGAGAGGACCTATGAAGCGCGGCTCAGGGCGGGCTTCACCGCCGCCCAGGGACGTCTCGGGGAGCTTGAAGGGCGCTGGCTCGTCCGGAGCCAGGTCGGCCCGGTCTACGCCTTCCAGTTCATCGATTCCGGCTCGGGCGCCCTGGACGGCGCCTGGAGCGACCCCCGCCGCCCCGGCGCCCTGACCGGATCGGGCTATCTGAGATCGGCAAGGCGAGAGGGCGGTCGACTGGAACTCAGCCTGGAGGCGCCGCCGCGCCGCGGTCCGGTCCGCCTTCAGTTGCGACCGGAGGGGCCGGGCCAGTGGGTCGGGACCCTGACCGAGGATGGCGTCGAAGTCGCCGTCCGGATGCAGCGGGACTGACCGCCGCCGCGTTCAGGCTGGTCCCCGTCCCGGGAAGGGCGGATAGGGCTGGGCGCCCGGAGCCAGGGCCGGCCGGGCCGCGATGAGCGCTCGCTGGAGGGCGTCCGGCGTCAGGCGTTCGGCCTCGCCGAAACCCCAGACCGGACCCGGCCAGGCGGGATCGTCCGAACGCCGGCCCACCACGTGGACATGCAGCTGGGGCGTGATGTTGCCCAGAGCCCCGACGTTCAGCTTCTCGACGACCAGGCCCAAGGCTGCGCCCAGGGCCCGCACGGCGTTGCCCGCCGCCACCACCTCCTCCACCAGCAGTCGCCGCTCGGCGACCGTGAGGTCCTCGATTTCCCGCGCGCCGGCGACCTGGGGGATCAGGATCAGCCAGGGCCAACGGGCGTCGTCCTGCAGGCGGACGTGGCAGAGGGGCAGTTCGTCCAGGGCGTGGGAGCCGGGGAGAAAGGCGGGATCGATCTCGGGCATGAGTCACAGTGGCCGCCCTCACCCGGCGGCACAAGCGCCTGCAGCGTTGCAGGCCGGGGCGCTTCCGGCTAGGGAGCCTGCGACGCGGGGCGACCGCGGGAGCACACTCGGGAGACGAACCATGGCCAAGAAACCCCTCCGCGTGGCGGTCACCGGCGCGGCCGGCAACATCGGCTACGCCCTCCTGTTCCGCATCGCCTCGGGCGCCATGTTCGGCCCGGACCAGCCCGTGATCCTCCAGCTCCTGGAAATCCCGGTGGAAGGGCCCCAGAAGGCGCTCAAGGGCGTGGCCATGGAGCTTGAGGACTGCGCCTTCCCCCTGCTGGCGGGCATGGTCCTGACCGGCGAGGCCGAGGTCGCCTTCAAGGACGCCAACTGGTGCCTGCTGGTGGGCTCCAAGCCCCGCGGCCCCGGCATGGAGCGCGCCGACCTCCTGAAGGACAATGGCAGGATCTTCATCGCCCAGGGCAAGGCCATCGACGCCGTCGCCGCCGACGACGCCCGGGTGGCCGTGGTCGGCAACCCCTGCAACACCAACGTGATGATCGCCGCCGCCCAGGCCCGCCGCCTGCCGGCCGACCGCTTCACCGCCATGGTCCGCCTGGACGAGAACCGCGCCCGGGCCCAGCTGGCCCAGAAGGCCGGCGTGGCCATCGACGAGGTCACCGACCTCTACATCTACGGCAACCACTCGCCGACCATGTTCGCCGACTTCACCCACGCGAAGATCGGCGGCAAGGACGCCGCCTCGGTGATCGGCGACGAGGCCTGGCTGAAGACCGACTTCCTGCCCGCCGTCGGCAAGCGCGGCGCCGCCATCATCGAGGCCCGCGGCCTGTCCTCCGCCGCCTCGGCCGCCAACGCCCTGGTCGACCACGTCCGCGACCTGGTCACCCCCGGCAAGGTCCACTCGGTGGCGGTCAGCAGCGAGGGACGCTACGGCTTCGCCCCCGGCGTCTGGGCGGGCATGCCGGTGCGCACCACCACTTCGGGCTACGAGGTCATCGAGTCCTTCGCGATGGACGACTTCGCCAAGTCCAAGATCGCCCTCACCAACGACGAGCTGGTCGGCGAGCGCGAGACCATCAAGGACCTCCTGGCCTGAGCCTCAGATCCAGCCACGCCGTCTCAGCTCGGCGGCGTAGGTCCGGCTGACCGGGGCCTCGACGCCGTTCTTCAGCGTGAGGGTCGCCCGACCGTCGGCGCGGCGCGCATCGGCGATCGCGGCGCGCGCCACCCACCAGGAGCGGTGCACCTGCATGCCCTCCTGTCCCCCGAGTTCGGCGACCGCATCCGCCATGCGCAGCAGGATCAGGTCCTGGCCCGCGCTGGTGTGGACGCGCAGATAGTGGTCTTCGGCCTCCACGGCCCAGATCTCCGCCGTCCTCAGGCGCACCGGCAGCCGCGTCAGGAACCGCTCGGGGGGATCACCCGCCCCGGGCTTTCGCAGTTCGGCCTCGGAGGGCGGAGTGAGCGCGACGGCGAGGAAGGTCATGGCGAAGGAAACCACCAGCGAGGTTCCGACATACCTCGGCAGTTCGGCCGGGTTGAGGCTGACGCCGGGAAGAAGGCCGGTAGTCAGCCAGACGATGACGCCGATCGGCAGGAAGCAGAGCAGGCTGCCCAGCGCCGCCCGGATCCATCGGCCGGCGGCCGGCGACAGAAGGCCTGCGAGCCAATAGCTCATGAAGCCGACAAGACCGCACGCCACGGCCAACGGCGTCAGGTAGGCGATGCGCAGGTAGACGGGATAGTCCGACAGACCGAAGGCGCCGACGAAGCCCAGGAAGGCGCCGACAACCGCTGAGAGCGCCAGGGTCGCAAGCCCGATGCGGCGTACATCCCTGGCCGTCCACGCTTCGCCAACGGCGTCACCCGGCGGCCTGCGAAACGGCGACGTCATGTGGCGCATCCCTGTTTGTGGCTCGCTGCGGGAGCTTCCAGGGTCCCGGTCATCCAATCTGATCCCCACGACCGGCGGCCGGAGCCCTCGAATGAACCCCATGTCTCAAATTCGCCCCCCTTCGCGCAAGATGGTCATGGCCAGCGCACTGACCCTGGGCCCGCTCGCCATCGGCGCGAGCCTGCTTCCAAGCCTTCTCGAGGGTCGCCGGACCGACCTCGCCTTCCCGGCGTTCAGGCCCCACGGACCGGACCTCGAGCTGCTGGCCTCCACGTCGCCGGTCATCCTTGTCCACCTCGCCTTCGGCCTCCTGGCCCTCCTGGTCGGCGCGATCCTGATGGCTGGCCGCAAGGGCGCCCGGATGCACCGGGTCCTGGGCTGGGGCTGGGTGGTCGCCGTCGCCGTCGTGGCGGCGAGCTCCCTGTTCATCCAGACCGTCAACCCGGGACGCTTCTCGTTCATCCACATCCTCAGCGGCTACGTCATCATCGCTCTCCCGCTGGCCGTAGCCGCCGCCCGCCGCCACGACGTGGAGCGCCATCGCCGCTACATGTCGGGTCTCTTCTACGGAGGCTTCGCGGTGAACCTGATCTTCGTCATGCTTCCCGGCCGGCTGGTCTGGGAGCTGTTCCTGGGATGAGCCCTCAGGAGCGCCGCCCGGGCCCCACATGTCGCCTGGGCAACCCCCTCGGCGGTTGCCTCATTTCCGGGGGGCGCCTATAAACCCGCCACTCGCCAATCGGGCGAGCCTGCAGAACAGCGCTTCTGGGCCTCATGAACATCCACGAACATCAAGCCAAGGCCGTCCTGTCCGAGTTCGGCGTGGCGGTCCCGCGCGGGTTTCCCGCCTTCTCCGTCGAAGACGCCGTCAAGGCCGCCGAACAGCTGGGCGGCCCGGTCTATGTGGTGAAGTCCCAGATCCACGCCGGCGGGCGCGGCAAGGGCCGCTTCGAGGGCCTCGGCCCCGACGCCAAGGGTGGCGTCCGGGTGGTCAAGAGCGCCGAGGATGTGCGGGCCAACGCCCAGGAAATGCTCGGACGGGTTCTGGTGACGCACCAGACGGGTCCCAAGGGCAAGCAGGTCAACCGCCTCTACATCGAGGAAGGCGCGGCCATCGCCAAGGAATTCTACCTGTCCCTTCTGGTCGACCGTGAGACCAGCTGGGTTTCCGTGGTGGCCTCCACCGAGGGCGGCATGGACATCGAAACCGTCGCCCACGATACGCCGGAAAAGATCATTACCTTCGGGATCGACCCGGCGACAGGCGTCTGGCCCTTCCACGGGCGCGCCCTGTCCAAGGCCCTGGGCCTCAGCGGCGACCTCGCCAAGCAGGCGGCCAAGCTTCTGGGTCAGCTCTACACGGCCTTCGTCGCCAAGGACATGGCGATGCTCGAGATCAACCCGCTGATTGTGACCGGCGATGACCAGCTGCGGGTCCTGGACGCCAAGGTGTCCTTCGACTCCAACGCCCTCTACCGGCATCCGGACGTGATGGCTCTGCGCGACGAGAGCGAAGAAGACCCCAAGGAAATCGAAGCCTCCAAGTTCGACCTGTCCTACATCGCCCTCGACGGCGAAATCGGCTGCATGGTCAACGGCGCCGGCCTGGCCATGGCGACCATGGACATCATCAAGCTCTACGGCGCCGAGCCCGCCAACTTCCTGGACGTCGGAGGCGGCGCGGACGAAGCCAAGGTGACCGCCGCCTTCAAGATCATCATGGCCGACCCGAACGTGAAGGGCATACTGGTCAACATCTTCGGCGGGATCGCCCGGTGCGACATCCTGGCCAACGGCGTGGTCAACGCCGTCAAGCAGGTCGGCCTGTCCGTACCCCTCGTGGTGCGCCTGGAAGGCACAAACGCCGAGCTTGGCAAGAAGATCATCAATGAGAGCGGCCTCAACGTCATTGCGGCCAACGACCTCAGCGATGGCGCCGAGAAGATTGTGAAAGCCGTGCGGGGGCTCGCCTAATGTCCATTCTGATCGGCAAGGAAACCCGGGTCATCTGTCAGGGCGTGACCGGCGCCCAGGGCACCTTCCACACCGAGCAGGCCATCGCCTACGGGACCAAGATGGTCGGTGGCGTGACCCCCGGCAAGGGCGGGACCACCCATGTGGGTCTGCCCGTGTTCAACACGGTGGATGAAGCCGTACGGCAGACCGGCGCAGACGCCAGCGTGATCTACGTGCCGCCGCCCTTCGCCGCGGACTCGATCCTCGAAGCGATCGACGCCGAAATTCCGCTGATCATCTGCATCACTGAAGGCATTCCTGTCGCCGACATGGTCAAGGTCAAGCGCGCCCTGTCGGGCTCGAAGTCCCGCCTGATCGGCCCCAACTGCCCCGGTGTGCTGACGCCCGAGGCCTGCAAGATCGGCATCATGCCCGGGAATATCTTCCGCAAGGGCTCGGTGGGTGTTGTTTCCCGTTCGGGTACCCTTACCTACGAGGCGGTGTTCCAGACCAGCCAGGTCGGCCTTGGCCAGACCACGGCCGTGGGCATTGGCGGGGACCCCGTGAAGGGCACGGAGTTCATCGACGTGCTCGACATGTTCCTGAAGGACCCCGAAACCGAATCGATCATCATGATCGGCGAGATCGGGGGTTCGGCTGAAGAAGATGCTGCGGAATTCATAAAGAATTCAGCGATTCGGAAGCCTATGGTCGGGTTCATCGCGGGCCGCACCGCCCCGCCCGGACGCAGGATGGGCCATGCCGGCGCCATCATCTCGGGCGGAAAGGGCGGTGCGGAGGACAAGATTGCGGCGATGGAGTCCGCGGGCATCCGCGTGGCGCCGTCTCCGGCGAAGCTAGGAGAGACCCTGCTCGAGGTGCTGAAAGGCGCCTGAGGGGCCTGACAATTCAACCTTGAGCGGTCCAGCTCGACTCTCCTCCAGAAGGCGTCGCGGGCCGCCGGCGACAGGCGGGCGACATGGCTGACGATTCCGGACGGATCAACGATCTCCTGGCGGAGACGTCCTTTCTTTACGGCGGCAATGCGAGCTTCATCGAGGATCTCTACGCCCGGTGGCTGAAGTCGCCGGACTCGGTCGAGGCCTCCTGGCGCAGCTTCTTCGCCGCCGTACACGATCAGGCGGGGGCGGCCCGCCCCCCTGGTCCTCCTGCCTGGACGGCCCGGAAGGCGCCGGCGCCTCGGCCAGACTGGCTGTCGGCGATCGACGGGCTCTGGCCCGCCGTCGAAGCAAAGCTCTCGGCGAAGATCGCGGACCGGGGCCCTCCCACAGCTTCCGCCGATGTCCGCGCTGCGACCCTGGACTCGCTCCGGGCGATCATGATGATCCGGGCCTACAGGATGCGGGGTCACCTGCGCGCCAACCTCGATCCCCTGGGGATCGCCGCGCCCGAGGGCGACGCTTCGGAACTTGATCCCGCCTCCTACGGCTTCAGCGAGGCCGACTACGACAGGCCGATCTTCCTGGACTATGTTCTGGGCCTGGAAACCGGGACCCTTCGCGAGATCCTCGCCATCCTGAAGCGGACCTACTGCGCCGATATCGGCGTCCAGTACATGCACATCTCGGACCCGGCGCAGAAGGCCTGGCTGCAGGAGCGGATCGAAGGCCGCGACAAGGAGATCGTCTTCACCCGCGAGGGCAAGATCGCCATCCTCAAGAAGCTGATCGAGGCCGAGGGCTTCGAGCGCTTCCTGCACCGGCGCTTCCCGGGAACCAAGCGGTTCGGCCTGGACGGCGGCGAGGCCATGGTCCCTGCACTCGAGCAGATCATCAAGCGCGGCGGCGCCCTGGGCGTCCGCGACATCGTCGTCGGCATGCCGCACCGCGGCCGCCTCAATGTGCTAGCGGCGGTCATGGGCAAGCCCTACCACGTGATTTTCCACGAATTCCAGGGCGGCTCGACCCTTCCCTCAGACGTCGAGGGATCGGGCGACGTCAAGTACCACATGGGCGCCTCGTCCGACCGCAGCTTCGATGGCAACAACGTCCACCTTTCGCTGACCGCCAACCCGTCGCACCTGGAGATCGTCAATCCGGTCGTGCTGGGCAAGGCCCGGGCCAAGCAGGCCTTCGTGCTCCGGGAGACCCCCGACACCGGGCGGAGTCACGTCCTGCCCCTCCTGCTGCACGGCGACGCCGCCTTTGCGGGCCAGGGCGTCGTGCCCGAGTGTTTCGCGATTTCGGGGACCAGGGGATACCGGACCGGAGGCTGCGTCCACTTCATCGTGAACAACCAGATCGGTTTCACGACCGCGCCCAAGTACAGCCGCTCCTCGCCCTATCCCTCGGACGTGGCGCTCATGGTCGAGGCGCCGATCTTCCACGTCAACGGCGACGACCCCGAGGCGACCGTCTACGCGGCGAAGGTGGCCACCGAATTCCGCCAGAAGTTCGGCAAGGACGTCGTGATCGACATGTTCTGCTACCGGCGGTTTGGTCACAATGAGGGTGATGACCCGACCATGACCTCGCCGCTGATGTACGCGAAGATCAAGGATCACCCGAGCACCCGCGAGATCTACACCCGGCAACTTGTCGGCGAAGGGGTGGTCACCGAGGAAGAAGTCTCCCGCTGGATGGCCGAGTTCGAGGCCTTCCTCGACAGCGAGATGGAGGCCGGGAAGTCCTACAAGGCCGACAAGGCGGACTGGCTGGACGGCAAGTGGGCGGGTCTGGCCCTGCCCGAGGGCGAGGACCGGCGCGGGAACACTTCGGTGCCCTTGTCCCGCCTCAAGGCGATCGGAGAACGCATCACCGCCGTCCCCGAAGGGATCGACGTTCACAAGAACGTCCGTCGGGTGATCGAGGCCAGGAAGTCTGCGATCGAGTCCGGCGAGGGGATCGACTGGGCCACCGGGGAACATCTCGCCTTCGGAAGCCTCCTGCAGGAGGGCTTCCCTGTTCGCCTCGCCGGTCAGGACAGCGTCCGCGGCACCTTCACCCAGCGCCACAGCGACATCATCGATCAGACGACCGAGGCGCACTACACGCCCCTGAACAACCTCGGCCCGGGCCAGGCCCACTTCGAGGTGATCGACTCGCCCCTCTCCGAAGAGGCGGTGCTCGGCTTCGAGTACGGCTTCTCCCTGGCGGATCCCAAGACCCTGGTGCTGTGGGAAGGCCAGTTCGGCGACTTCGCCAACGGCGCCCAGGTGGTGATCGACCAGTTCATCTCGTCCGGAGAACGCACGTGGCTGCGCATGAGCGGGCTCGTCCTTCTCCTGCCGCACGGCTACGAAGGTCAGGGACCGGAGCATTCCTCAGCCCGCCTGGAGCGCTTTCTGCAGCTCTGCGCCGAGGACAACATGCAGGTGGTCAACTGCACGACCCCGGCCAACTACTTCCATGTCCTGCGTCGTCAGATGAAGCGCGAGTTCCGCAAGCCCCTGGTGGTGATGACGCCCAAGTCTCTGCTGCGTCACAAGAAGGCGGTGTCCCTCCTGTCGGAGATGGCCGAGGGTTCTTCCTTCCACCGCGTGCTGCATGACGACGCCGAGCGCGGCCGCCATACGGCCCTGACCCTTGCGCCGCCGGAGAAGATCCGCCGCGTCGTCCTGTGCTCCGGCAAGGTCTACTACGACCTCCTCGAGGCCCGGGAGGAGAAGGGGCTGACCGACATCTACCTGATGCGGCTTGAGCAGTTCTATCCCTGGCCGATGAAGTCGCTCTCCACCGAACTGTCCCGCTTCCCCAACGCCGAACTGGTCTGGTGCCAGGAAGAGCCGAAGAATATGGGCGGCTGGACCTTCGTCGATCCCTGGCTGGAGCTGACCCTCGAGCGCCTGAAGGTGAAGTCCAAGCGCGCCCGCTATGTGGGCCGGCCCGCCTCCGCCTCCACCGCCGCCGGGCAGATGAGCCGGCACAACCGCGAACTCCAGGCCTTCCTCGCTGAAGCCCTCGCCTGAACCCAAGGACACGACCATGGCCGACATCATGACCCCCGCCCTCGGGGAATCCGTCTCCGAGGCCACTGTGGCGCGCTGGACCAAGAAGCCCGGCGACGCGGTTCGCAAGGACGAGATCCTGGTCGAGCTCGAGACCGACAAGGTGAGTCTTGAGGTCGCCGCCCCCGCAGACGGGGTGCTGGAATCGATTTCCGCCGAGGAGGGCGCCACGGTCGAACCCGGCGCTGTCCTTGGCCGCGTCAAGGAAGGCGCTGCGGCCGCCGCCGCCCCTGCCGCAAAGCCGGCTCCCGCCAAGGCGCCCGCCGCGGCTCCGGCCCCCGCCCCTGCGCCGGCCAAGGCGCCCGCCGCGGCGGTCCTTGCGCCTTCCGCCCAGCGCATCGCCGCCGAGGGCGGACTGGACCCGGCCGCCATCCCCGGCTCCGGCAAGGGCGGGCGGGTCACCAAGGCTGACGCCCTTGCCGCCCTCGAGGCCCGCGCCGCCGCCCCGCCGCCGGCCCCCGCCGCCTCCGCTCCCCGCGAGCTCCACGCCCGGGAAGAGCGCATCCGCATGACCCGGCTGCGGCAGACCATCGCCCGCCGCCTGAAGGAGGCCCAGCAGACGGCCGCCATGCTGACGACCTTCAACGAGGTCGACATGAGCGCCGTCATGGCCCTGCGAAACACCTACAAGGACGCCTTCGAGAAGACTCACGGCGTCAAGATGGGCTTCATGGGCTTCTTCGTCCGGGCCTGCATCCACGCCCTGAAGTCCGTGCCCGAGGTCAACGCCGAGATCGACGGCCAGGACCTGATCTACAAGAACCACTACGACATCGGGGTCGCCGTCGGCACCGAGCGCGGCCTGGTCGTGCCGGTGGTGCGCGACGCCGACGCGCTTTCCCTGGCGGGGATCGAAAAGGCCATCGGCGAGCTTGGCAAGAAGGCCCGGGACGGCGCCCTGGCCCTTGACGACCTGCAGGGCGGCACCTTCACCATTTCGAACGGCGGGGTCTATGGCTCGCTCATGTCGACGCCCATCCTCAACGCCCCGCAGTCGGGCATCCTGGGCATGCACAAGATCCAGGAGCGCCCCGTGGCCGTGAACGGGCAGGTGGTGATCCGGCCGATGATGTACCTGGCCCTGTCCTACGACCACCGCATCGTCGACGGCCAGGGCGCCGTGACCTTCCTGGTCCGGGTCAAGGAAGCCATCGAGGACCCGCAACGCCTGCTGCTCGATATCTGAACCCCTCAGGCCCGACCGGGTAAGGAAGCGCCATGTCCCAGTACGACGTCGTCATCATCGGGGGCGGCCCCGGCGGCTACAACGCCGCCATCCGCGCCGGCCAGCTTGGCCTGAAGGCCGCCATCATTGAAATGCGAGAAACCCTCGGCGGCACCTGCCTCAATGTCGGCTGCATGCCGTCCAAGGCCCTGCTTCACGCCTCAGAGCTCTACGAGGCGGCGAACCGGGAGTTCGAGCACCTGGGCATCGAGGTCTCCCCGCGGCTCAACCTCACCCAGATGATGGCGCAGAAGGACGAGTCGGTGTCAGCCCTGACCAAGGGCGTGGACTTCCTGATGAAGAAGAACAAGGTCGAGCGGATTCTTGGAAAAGGTCGCCTGGCCGGGCCCGGCAGGGTCGAGGTCGACGGCGCGGACGGCAAGACCGTGACCCTCGAGGCCCGCAACATCGTCATCGCCACAGGCTCGGAGCCTTCCGGCCTGCCCGGCGTGGCGGTGGACGGGGAACGGATCGTCGACTCCACGGGGGCCCTGTCCCTGGCCGAGGTCCCGAAGACGATGATCGTCATCGGCGCCGGCATCATCGGGCTCGAACTCGGCTCGGTCTGGCGCCGGCTGGGGGCCGAGGTGACGGTGATCGAGTACCTCGACCGGATCTGTCCCGGCATGGACGCCGAGGTGGCGAAGACCTTCCAGAGAATCCTGACCAAGCAGGGCGTCAACTTCCGGCTGGGGTCCAAGGTGACCGGGGCCAAGGCTGGCAAGTCCAGGGTCGAGCTCACGGTGGAGCCCGCCGCCGGCGGCGGCGCCGAGACCCTGTCGGCCGACCGCGTCCTGCTGGCGATCGGCCGCCGGCCCTACACCGCCGGCCTCGGCCTGGAGACCGTGGGGATCGTCCCCGACGCCCGCGGCTTCATCGAGACCGATCATTTCCGGACCTCTGCGGCGGGCGTCTGGGCGGTCGGCGACGTGATCCACGGCCCCATGCTGGCCCACAAGGCCGAGGAGGATGGGGTCGCCTGCATCGAGCTCATCGCCGGAAAGGCCGGGCACGTGGACTACAACCTGGTGCCCAGCGTGGTCTATACGACGCCGGAAGTCGCCTGGGTCGGCCGCAACGAGGAGCAGCTCAAGGCCGAGGGGCGAGCTTACAAGGCCGGCAAGTTCCCCTTCGCCGCCAACAGCCGGGCCAAGATCAACCATGAGACCGACGGCTTCGTGAAGGTCCTGGCCGACGCCGCCACCGATGAAATCCTGGGCGTGCACATCCTGGGGCCGCAGGCTGGCGAGCTCATCGGCGAATATTGCGTCGCCATGGCCTTCCGGGCGGCCAGCGAGGACATCGCCCGGATCTGCCACCCCCACCCGACGCGCTCCGAGGCCGGCCGGCAGGCCGCCATGGGGGTGGAGGGCTGGACCATGCAGGCCTGACGGCCTGTCAGCGGGTCAGGCTCAGAAGCCGATAACCTTGTAGCCGACCTCCAGCCCCCAGTCCCCCGGGCGGTCCCCACCGGCGAAGACCGTGGGTTTCACCGTGATGATGCCCCTGCCGCCAAATGCGGGACCCAGAACCCGGCCATAGGTCACGGCGAGACCAAGGAAGGTCTTCTCGGACTTCCAGTCCCTGTTGATCGAAGGGTCGACCGTGATCAGGTTCCGCGGATCCTTCAGCTTGGGGACAAAGTAGAAATCCATGGAGGTGGTCCGGACATCCCGCCTTCGGTCATCACCCCAGAGCGACTCCGAGTGGACGAGGGCCGGAGCGAAGATGGCGCCGTCATTGAAGAACCAGGCCTTGACCAGGGTGCCCTTGAGAACGTTCTTCCCCGTGCCGAGCTCGTCGCGGGACGCCGTGTCGAAGATCATCTCCCCCAGGATGACCCAGCCGCCCTGGCGGTTGAGGGCCAACACATGCGCCACCTGCACGGAGGCGTCGCCCAGGCCATAGTCCTCCTCTCCCCGGACATCGACCGAAGCGAGAGGAACCCGGTAGCGGACGCTCCAGTCCTGCTTCGCCCCGAGGGGCGTCGTATAGTTCACCTTCAGGGTATCGCTCCTGAAACCGCCCTCCAGGTCCAGGCGCTCCCAGGTCGTCTGGACCTGTCTGTTCAGCTTTGTCGGGTCCGTGCCGTTGTCGGGGGCGTTCTCACCATGGGCGCCAGACGCCGCCAAGAGAAGAAGGGCTGCGCCGGAGGCGAAAACGTTCACGGGTCGCATGCGGAAACCTCATGGTGGTGAAACTCTTCTGAACGCCGGCAAGAGCCGATCATCAGGGTCGTCGATTCTTAGCTTCTCGGGTGAGCGGCTGTATAGGCCCTGAGCAAGGCGGCGGAATCGACCTGGGTGTAGCGCTGGGTGGTGGAGAGCGAGGCGTGGCCCAGCAGTTCCTGGATGGATCTGAGGTCGGCGCCCGCGCCCAGAAGGTGGGTCGCGAAGGCATGCCGCAGGGCGTGGGGCGTGGCGCTGTCCGGGAGGCCCAGCCGCCCCCGCATCCCCTGGACCGTCGCCTGGACATGGCGGGGGGACAGAGGCCCGCCCCGGCGGGCCCGGAACAGGGGTTCATCCGGCGCGAGCGGAAAAGGCAGGGTCCGGAGATAGGTCTCCACCGCCTGCGCCACCCGGGGCAGGACCGGGACCATCCGCGTCTTCGACCCCTTGCCCGTGATCCTAAGGGCCTCGCCGAGGGGGGCGTCGCACCGGCGCAGGGACAGGGCCTCGGAGATCCGAAGTCCGCAGCCGTAGAGCAGGGTCAGGACGGCCTCGTCCCGGGCCGCCTCCCAGGGATCGAGCCCGGCGTCGAGCCCCGGTTCGGCCAGGAGCTCCACCGCCTGGGACTCGGTGACAGGTCGCGGCGCCGTCGGCTTGACGCGAGGCCCGCGGACCAGGGCCAGGGCGGCGTTGGCGATCGCAAGACGCCGGTCGAGGAAGCCGTGGAAGGTCCGGATCGCCGAGAGGGACTGGGAGAGCGAGCGGGGCGAGAGCGGCGTCTCCCCCTGCCGCAGCACGGCCAGCCAGGCGCGAATCTCCGCAGCGCTGATCTTTCCCAGGTCGTCGGCCGACAGGGCCCCCCCCCGATGTCCCTCCAGGAAGGCCAGGTAACGCCGGCCGATGAAGCCGTAGGCCGCGAGGGTGCGAGGGGAGAGCCGACGCTCCTGCTCCAGGTGCTCCAGCCAGAGGCCGAGGGCCGCCCGGGCGTCCATCAGTCCCCCATCAGCCGCCGGGCCAGGCGTTCGGTCACGCGCGCCATGAAGGCCACCAGCTCGGGGCCCATGTCGGGCGTGAACCCTTCGGGATCGCCTGAGCCAAAGCCCATCAGGCCGGGCCCGCCGGGAAGGTTGAGCCGGGCCAGGGCCATGGACCGGATGAACGGCGCCTGGTCGCCGAACAGGCCAAGGGCCGTGGGGCGAAAGCCGAGCAGGAGGTCGGCGTCATCCTCCAGAAGCCGGGCGAGGGCGCCGTCGGGCAGCTGTCGCCACCCCTCCGGCGGCTGGGATCCCTCCAGCCCCAGGGCGCCCGCCTGCAGGCCGAACCGGACCCGGGCGATCTCGTCGAGGCGCAGGGCGAGGTCCGCCGGGGTGCGCGCGTCGAGCAGGTCGATCACGGCCTCCCGGGTCTGGGCCTGGGCGACGAAGTTGGCGCGCGCGACCGCCTCAAGGCGGGCCCTTGCCTCGCTCTCGGCGCGGGCGGCCTCGCTGACCCGGGCCAGGGCTGCGGGTCCGAACTCCACCACACGGGCGTCGGGCCGAAGGGCCAGGCCGAGGGCCTGGAGGGTCTCGGGGTCACCGGTGAGGATGTCAGGGCGGCGCAGAAGGGCGGCGCGCACCGTCTCCGGCCCGGGCCCCTCCTGAAGTTCGGCTTCACCCGCACCGGCCATGAGTTCCCGCCCCTCGGTTCAGAGAATCGACTGTCCCGTTGCGGCCCAGTCGCTCAGGAACTGAGAAAGCCCCTTTTCGGTTAACGGGTGCTTGAAGAGGGCGGTGAAGACGTCTGGCGGAATCGTCGCGCAGTCCGCGCCGCAGAGGGCCGCGGCCGTGACGTGGGCCGGGCTGCGGATGGAGGCGGCGAGGATCTCGGTGTCGAAGTCATAGTTGTCGTAGATGGCCCGGATCTCGGTGATGAGGTCCATGCCCTCGGCCCCGTGGTCGTCGAGGCGGCCGATGAAGGGCGAGATGTAGCTGGCGCCGGCCTTCGCCGCGAGCAGGGCCTGGGCGGCGGAGAAGCAGAGGGTGACGTTGGTCTGGATGCCCTGGACGGCGAACTCCGAGGTGGCGACGAGGCCCTCGCGGGTGAGCGGGACCTTGACCACCACGTTCGGCGCGAGGGCGGCGAGCTTGGCGCCCTCCGCCAGCATGCCGGCCACGTCGGTGGCGGCGACCTCGGCGCTGACCGGGCCTTCCACCAGTTCGCAGATCTCGGCGATGACGTCGAACATGGGCCGGCCCGACTTGGCGATCAGCGTCGGGTTGGTGGTCACGCCGTCGACCAGGCCTGTGGCGGCGAGGTCCTTCAGGACCACGACGTCGGTGGTGTCGAGGAAGAGTTGCATCGGGCTGCGTCCGCTTTTGTTGAAGCAGTCTTGTAGGACTCCCCGCGTCCGCCCGGAAGCCCTGACGGGCGCGCTTCAGGAAGCTGAGGCGTCGGCGGCCCGGGCGGGCTATTGAGGAGAGGCATGAACCGCATCGTCTCCGTCCTTCTGCCCCTGCCCCTGCCCGAGGCCTTCGACTACGAGGAGCCGGAGGGCCTTGGCCTGTCCGTCGGGGAGCGTGTCGGGGTCCCCCTGGGCGCCCGCCTCGCCGAGGGCGTGGTCTGCGCCGTCCGGGAAGGGGCCGGGGGCAACCGGCCGCTGAAGCCTGTCGCAGGCCGGCTCGAAGGGCCCCCGCTCAGCCCGGCCACGGTGGACTTCGTCCAGTGGGCGGCCCGCTACGCCGCCGACCTGCCGGGCCTTCCCCTCGCCATCGCCCTGCGCGGCGCGCGGGCGCCCCTGCCCCGGCCCGAGCGTCTGGTGGTCGCGACAGGGCGCGAGCCCTCACGGTCCACCCCCGCCCGGACCCGGGCGCTGGAGGCCACCGCCGCCGGTCCCGCCGCCGCCGCCGAGCTCGCCCGGCGGGCCGGGGTCTCGGCCGCCGTGGTCAAGGGCCTCGTCGACGAGGGCGCTCTCGAGCTGCGCCTTGCCCCCCGGCCGGATGGCTTCGGGCCGCCGGACCTCGATCGGCCGGCGCCGCCTCTCAACCCCAGTCAGGCGGCGGCGGCGGACAGCCTGAGGGCCATGATCGGACGGGGCGGCTTCGGGGCGGCCCTGCTCGACGGCGTCACCGGCTCGGGAAAGACCGAGGTCTACCTGGAGGCGGTGCGCGCCGCCCTGGCCGCCGACCCGGAGGGCCAGGTCCTGATCCTCCTGCCGGAGATCGCCCTGACCCAGGCCCTCATCGCCCGGGTGACCGAGCGCTTCGGCGCCCCGCCGGGAGAGTGGCATTCCGGGGTCGCCCCGCCGGCCCGCCGGCAGGTCTGGGACGCCGTGGCGGAGGGCCGCTGCCGGATTGTGGTCGGGGCCAGGTCGGCCCTCTTCCTGCCCTTCCGCCGGCTACGGCTGGTGGTGGTCGACGAGGAGCATGACACGTCCTTCAAGCAGGAGGACGGCTTCATCTACCAGGCCCGGGACCTCGCCGTCGTCCGCGCCAAGCTGGAGGGGGCCGCCGTCATCCTGGCCTCCGCGACCCCATCCCTGGAGAGCCTGCGCAACGCAGAGGCGGGACGTTACATCTGGCTGCGCCTCGCCGACCGCCATGGCGCCGCCCGCCTTCCCGACATCGCGCTGGTGGACCTGAGGGAGACGCCGCCGGATACAGGCCGGTGGATCTCTCCCCCCCTCGCAGCCGCCATGGCCGAGACCCTCGCAGCCGGCGAACAGACCCTTCTCTTCCTGAACCGCCGCGGCTACGCCCCCCTCGTCCTGTGCCGGGCCTGCGGCCAGAAACTCACCGCTCCGGACACGGATTCCTGGCTGGTGGAGCACCGCTACACCAACCGCCTCGTCTGCCACCTCACCGGCTTTTCCATGCCCCGGCCCGCGGCCTGTCCCCACTGCGGCGCGGCGGACTCGCTGGTGTCGATCGGGCCGGGCGTCGAGCGGCTGGAGGAGGAGGCGCGCGCGCTCCTTCCGGAGGCCCGGATCGCGGTGTTCTCGTCGGACACGGTGCGCAGCGCGGCGGAAGCCAGGGACCTGGTCGCGACGATGGAGTCCGGCGACATCGACATCCTGGTGGCCACCCAGGCGGCTGCGAAGGGGCATAACTTCCCGAATCTCACCCTGGTGGGCGTGGTCGATGCGGACCTCGGGCTGAGGGGCGGCGACCTGAGGGCGGCCGAGCGCACCTTTCAGCTTCTGGCCCAGGCGACTGGCCGGGCCGGGCGGCGGGACCGTCCAGGTCGCGCCCTGATCCAGACCTGGGCGCCGGACCATCCCGTCATGCAGGCGCTCCGGGACCAGGACCGCGACGCCTTCGTGCGGACCGAACTTGAGGAGCGGGAGCTGGCGGGACTGCCGCCCTTCGGCCGGCTGGCGGCCGTAGTGGTCTCCGGCCGGGACCCCCTTGCACTCGGGGCCTTTGTCCGGGAGGCGGCGGCCCTGGCCCCCAACGCCGAGGGCGTCGAGGTCTACGGCCCGGCGGACGCCCCGCTCGCCCTGGTGCGGGGACGCCGTCGGATCCGCTTCCTCGTGCGGGCCAGCCGCCAGGTTGATCTGTCAGCCTACATGGCCGCCTGGAGGGCGCGGATGAAGCCTCGGGGCTCCATCCGCGTGACCATCGATATCGACCCCTACAGCTTCTTCTGAGACCCGGGCGACGGCCCGGTCACTGGCTCGCCTCGCCCTCGCGTTTGGACTTGGCGTTTCGGGCGAAGATGTTGAGCGCCTCAACCCCCACCGAGAAGGCCATGGCGGCGTAGATGTAGCCCTTGGGGATGTGGACCCCGAAGCCGTCGGCCACCAGGATCATCCCGATCATCAGCAGGAAGCCCAGGGCCAGCATGACCACGCTGGGATTGTTGTTGATGAAGTCGGCCAGAGGGTCGGCGGCCACGAGCATGATCATGACGGTGATGATGACCGCGACGATCATGATCGGAAGGTGATCGGTCATTCCGACGGCGGTGAGGATCGAGTCGATCGAGAACACCATGTCGATCAGGATGATCTGGACGATCACCGCCCCGAAATTGGTGACCACGACGCCGGTCTTGTCGAGGAAGTCTGCGGGCTTGGGATCCATCGTGCCGTGGATTTCCTTGGTGGCCTTCCAGAGCAGGAACAGGCCGCCGGCGATCAGGATCAGGTCACGCCAGGAGAAGGTGAGATCCAGCCCCGCCACGGATCCGCCGACAGAGAAGATCGGTGTCGTCAGATGAACAAGCCAGGCCAGGGTCGAGAGAAGGGCCAGGCGCATGATCAGGGCCAGGCTGATGCCGAGCCGCCGGGCGAACTGGCGCTGCGCCTCCGGCAGCTTGTTCGAAAGGATGGAGATGAAGATCAGATTGTCGATCCCGAGGACCACCTCCATCGCGATGAGGGTGATCAGGGCCGCCCAGGCGGCGGGATCGGTAAGGAGAGGAATTATGGCGTCCATGTGGCATTTCTAGGGCCTGAATTCGCAGGGCGCCAGAGCCGGGGGCCAAAAAATGACGCCGGGAATTCCCTGCCGGACCGGCGCCATACGCTCGATTCCCAGGCGCCCGGCGCCTCTTCCCGGGGCGACAGCGGGGAAGGCCCGGGTTTTCTCATCATGCCACCCGTCAGCTGCGCCACGGGCCCGGAAGTCTTTACCCTGCCCAGTCAACGGGCGATTGGAGCGTGAAAACTCTACCTGGGTCCATCAATAAAATTGCCGATCGAGATAATGATTTGATACCACAGATGAATATATAAAATTCGAACCCCAATACATCCAAATGACGTTGTGATTATATCAGATTTTCCAGCCTTTAACTTGCCGATAACGGAGATTTGTATTTGGTTCATTCCTTCAAGACCGCCCGGTCTTGATTGGCGCTCGCACTGTGGCGTCGCTCCGCACTCTCCTGCGGACTTGCCAATTCGGGCTGCAGGAGTTAGGTGACGTTTCGAAACGTGAAGGGGCAATCAGCGGGATGTTCAGGCGCGTCGCTCACCTGGTTCTGGGTCTCGTCGTCGCGGGGGCCATGGCCCTTGCGCCCGTGTCCAGCGCCCTGGCGGAACGCTACTGGCAGTGCGCGCCCTTCGCCCGCCTGATCTCCGGCATTCAGATTTTCGGCGACGCCCACACCTGGTGGCGTCAGGCGACCGGTCGGTATGAAACCGGGACCGCGCCGCGGGCCGGCTCCGTTCTGTGCTTCAAGCCCAGCGGTTCCATGTCCCTGGGGCATGTCGCCGTGGTCAGCCGCGTCCTGACGGACCGTGTGATCCAGATCACCCACGCGAACTGGTCCCGGATCGGCGGCGCAAGGGGTCAGATCGAGCGCGACGTGACCGTGATTGACGTCTCTCCGCAGGGGGACTGGTCGCGGGTGAAGGTCTGGTACGATCCCGTGCGCGACATCGGCTCGAGGTCCTATCCGACCTATGGGTTCATTCATCAGGACGCCCAGGCCGTCCAGATGGCTTCCAGCCAGTTCAACGCCGCCCAGAACGCGGCCCTGACCGTCGCCCAGAGCGCCGCCAGCCAGGTCGCGTCGACGATCCGCCCCGGCGCCTCGCCCCTGTCCATCCTGGGTCAGGCTGCGGATTCGGGCGACCGGATTGCGGCCCTGATCCAGGCTGTGACCGCCCCGCCTCCGCGATAGCGCCGGGACTGGCGCTGGAAAGCGTTCGGACCCTCGCATGCTCAATCTCCTGACGCGCGGGGCGCGAACCTTTCGCACCGCGCACGCCTTCGATCTTCCGGCCGACTGGAAGGCGCCGGAGGACGTGGTCTGGATCGAACTGATAAGCCCTGAGCGCCATGAGGAGGCGGTGGTCGAGAGCGCCCTGCGCCTCAACCTCCCCACCTCCCGCGAAATGGCGCAGATCGAGCCCTCCAGCCGGCTCTACATCGAAGGCGGGGCGACCTTCATGACCGCCAGCCTGCTGAGCCGCAGCGAGGAAGAACATCCTGTCCTCACCCCCGTCACCTTCATCCTCGCCAACGGCCGGCTGCTGACCCTTCGCTATGAACCTCTGCGGGCCTTCACGGCGTTCGCCCAGCGGCTGGGCGCGCCCGATTATGCAGAGGCGGCGGGCGCCGACCTCTTTCTCGACCTGCTCGACGCGGTGATCGAGCGGCTGGCCGAGGTCCTTGAGCGCGGATCGGCGCGGGTCCAGGCCGCCTCAAACGCCATCTTCGACCGGCCGCGGGGGGCGGCCTTCGAGCCCCTGCTTACCAACCTCGCCCGAACGCAGTCCCTGGCGGCCCTGGCCCGCACCAGCCTGGCCAGCCTCGCCCGCCTGGCCAGCTTCGCCGCCCTCGCCCCGGAGATCGCCGGAAAGCCCTCGGCCCAGGCGCACCTCGTCTCGGTCCAGCAGGACATCCAGTCCCTGACGGAGCACGCGTCCGCCCAGTCGGCCCACATCTCCTTCCTGCTCGACGCCGCCCTCGGCCTGATCAACATCGAGCAGAACATCGGCATCAAGACCTTCTCGGTCTTCACCGTCCTCCTGATGCCGCCCACCCTCATCGGCGCCATCTACGGCATGAACTTCGAGATCATGCCCGAGCTGACCTGGCCCTGGGGCTATCCCCTGGCCCTGGGCCTGATGGTGGTGAGCGGGGTGGCGCCCCTGCTCTGGTTCCGCCGCAAGGGCTGGTTCTAGCCGCCCTTCGAAAGGCCCTTCAGCCGGTAAAGGGCCTCAAGGGCCTCGCGCGGGCTCATGCTGTCCGGGTCCATGTCGGAGAGCGCGTCCTGCAGGGGCGAGGCCGCAAGGGTCTCCCCCATTCCAGCCGACGCCCCCGAGAACAGGGGCAGGTCCCCCAGTTGCGCGGGGACGCCCGCCTCCCGCTCCAGTCGGGTCAGGACCTCATGAGCGCGCGCCACCACCGCGGCCGGCACGCCGGCGAGGCGCGCCACCTGGACCCCGTAGGACCGGTCCGCCGGGCCGGGGGCGGCCTCGTGCAGGAAGACCAGCTCGCCGTTCCATTCCCGGGCGCGCAGCGAGAGGTTGGCGACGCCCGGCAGCCGGCGCTCGAGCTCGGCCAGCTCATGGTAGTGGGTGGCGAACAGGCCCCGGCAGCGATTGGTCCCGTGCAGAGCCTCGGCGCAGGCCCACGCGATGGCCAGGCCATCCCAGGTCGCCGTGCCGCGGCCGATCTCGTCGAGGATCACCAGGGAACGGGGCGTCGCCTGGGTCAGGATGGCGGCGGTCTCGACCATCTCGGCCATGAAGGTCGAGCGGCCGCGGGCGAGATCGTCCCCCGCCCCGACCCGGCTGAACAGCCGGTCGACGACGCCCAGCCTCAGGCGCCGGGCGGGAACGGGGCAACCGGCCTGGGCGAGGACGGCCAGCAGGGCGTTCTGACGCAGGAAGGTCGACTTGCCGGCCATGTTCGGGCCCGTGACGATGGCCAGCCGGGGGGCCGAGACCGCCTGGCCGTCCAACCGGCAATCATTGGGCGTGAAGGCCCCGCCCGCCCGGCGCACCGCCGCCTCGACCACCGGATGCCGTGCGCCCTCCGCCTCGAGGGTCACGCCGCGGTCCAGCTCCGGCCGGACGGCGTCGGCCTCCTCCGCCCATTCCGCTAGGGCGGCGGCGACGTCAAGCCGGGCGCAGGCCGCGGCGGCCTCGCGGAGGCTGTCGCCGGCGGCGCAGACCAGGTCGCGCCAGGCTTCGAAGGCCGCGATCTCGATCGCCAGGGCCCGCTCGCCGGCCTGGGCGATCCGGGCGTCCAGCTCGGCCAGGGCGACGGTGGTGAACCGCATCTGGCTGGCGAGGGTCTGGCGGTGGATGAAGGTGGCGTTCAGGGGCGCCCGAAGAAGGGGCTCGGCGGCCTTGGCCGTCGCCTCGATGAAATAGCCCAGGACCCCGTTGTGCCGGATCTTCAGGGCCACGCCGCTCTCGGCGGCCAGCTCCGCCTCCAGGGACAGGATGACCCGCCGGCTGTCATCGCGAAGCCGGCGCGCCTCGTCCAGCTCCGGCCGGATCCCGGGGGCGACGAAGCCCCCGTCGCGGGCCTGCAGGGGCAGGTCCGGCCCGAGGCCCGCCGACAGGCTGGCCTGCAGGTCGGCCAGCCCGGGATTCCGCGACAGGTCGAGGGCGGCGAGGCTCCCGGACAGCTCCGGCGGCGGCGGCGCCTCGAGGGGCCCCGCCCCGGCGCCGAAGAGGTCCATCAGGCCCGCGCCGCCTGCGAGCCCGTCCCGCAGGGTTCCGAGGTCCCGGGGGCCGCCCCGCCCGAGGGCCAGGCGCGACAGGGCGCGGGCCATGTCGCCCTGTCCCTTGAGGACCTCGCGCAAGCGCCGGCGAAGGTCCCGTCGCTCCCTCAGCCAGTCGATGGCGTCGAGCCGCGCATTGATCCGGTCCGGGTCCAGCAGGGGGCGGGCGAGGCGTGACGCCAGGAGCCGGGCGCCGGGCGCCGTGACCGTCCGGTCGATGGCCGCCAGCAGGGAGCCTTCACGCCCGCCCGACAGGCTGCGCTCGATCTCAAGGCTGGCCCGGGTGGCGGGGTCGATGGCCATGACGTCCGCCTCGCCGGCCCGCCGGGGCGGGGCGAGGGACGGGGTGCGGCCGGCCTGGGTCGTCTCCAGGTGGGCGGCGATCAGTCCCAGGGCCGAGACCTCCGCGCCCGACAGGGGCCCGAAACCGTCCAGGGTCTCCACCCCGTAGAGGCGCTTCAGCCGCGCCTCTGCGGCCCCCGGCTCGGCGAGGGCGGAGGGCAGGGGCTGGACCAGGCCCCCGGCGGCCTTGAGGGCGACGCTGACCGCCTCGTCCGCGAACAGGCGGTCCGGGACCAGGATCTCGGAGGGACCGAGGGCCGCGAGGGCCGAGGCCAGGGCCGCCTTGCCCGGCGCCCAGACCTCCACCTCGCCGGTGGACAGCTCGACGCTGGCGATGGCCGCGGCCCCCGCCCGCACCGCCACAGCCGCCAGCCGGTTGGCGCCCCGGGCGTCCAGGAGGCCGTCCTCGGTCAGGGTGCCGGGGGTGACGACGCGGACGATGTCGCGCCGGACGATGGCCTTGGAGCCCCGCCGCTTGGCCTCGGCAGGGTCCTCCATCTGCTCGCAGACGGCCACCTTGAATCCGGCGCGGATCAGCTTGGACAGATAGGCCTCGGCGGCGTGGACCGGCACGCCGCACATGGGGATGGGCTCGCCGGCGTGCTGGCCCCGGGCGGTGAGGGCGATGCCGAGGGCCGCCGCCGCCTGGCGGGCGTCCTCGAAGAAGAGTTCGTAGAAATCGCCCATGCGGAAGAAGACCAGGGCGTCGGGCTGCCGCGCCTTGACCTCGAAGAACTGGGCCATGACCGGCGTGGCGCCGGCCGAATCGACCTGGGGCGGGACGGGAGCGTTCATTTCGGTGGGTAAACTAGCCGCCGGCCGGGTCCCCGTCACCAGCGCCGGGCGAGGAGGGCGTCTGCACAGGCCAGGGCCCGCCGTCGGCGTTCGAGGCGCCCCATCCGGGGGGCCGCTCCGTCCCGGAGCCGGACGGCCTCGTCCAGTACCGCCCGGTGTTCCGGAAGGCGGGCGAGGGCCCTGTTGAGGGCCTCGCGCTTGGAAATGATGCGACCGTCGGCAAGCGTCGAGCGGAAGCGCCCGATCCCGCCCAGGACCCAGACGGCGCCGAAGGGCGTAAACATGGCGGCGGTCGGCCCGCCAAGCCCGCGGCCCCTCGCCCTATCCAGCCAGGGTTTCCAGTACGCCCCGAGATTGGCCTCGAGCAGGGTGGCGAGTTCCCCGTCGTCCGGCGCAGGCGGGGCCGCGCCGCGCAGCACATGGCCGGTCTGGGCGGCGGTCTTCAGCGCGACGGCGAGTCCAAGGTCGCCCCAGGCGGGGCGGCCAGTCTCGGCGATGATCACGTCCGCCCGGGCGGCCCGCCGCCAGAGTCCCCGGATCGCCGGCGCGAGCGGCGAGTCCGACACCAGAAGCAGGTCGATGTCGCTCCGGTCCTCGCGCCAGTCGCCGAGCACAGCCGACCCCACCAGGATGGCGGCGCTGACGTGGCCCCGGCCCAGGGCGTCCACACGCGCGAGCGCAGCCTCCGCCCTGTCGATGGCCCGCCGCGGCGCTCCGCTCAATACCGCGCCCTCACCCCGAGGCTGGCCGACGACGGCGTGTCTGCGAGGCCCCTCGCCCGCTTCAGGACCCAGTCCACGAGGGTCCCCGAGACGGCGGAGACGCCGGGCTCGCCGGGCCGCCCCTGTCCCGCCCGGGAATCATCGGCGCCCACGAAATCAGTGTGGAAGCAGATCGCCGCACTGATGGCGGGGTCGAGGGGGCTGATGGTTTTCGCCTCCGGCGTCTGCGAGGTCCCGGTCTTGTTGACCTCGGCATAGTCCTTCACCCCCGGGAAGGGGTTGCCGGACACCCCCTGGATGAAGCCCTGGCGCACCACATAGACGGGCACGGCGGCGATGGCCCCGATCAGGCCGCTGGCGTCGGTATCGACCCGGTCCTTTCCGGTCCTGAGGGCGGCGGGCGTGCCGGGGGCCTTGCCGCCGGGGACCTGGATGTACTCGGCGATCACGTCCGGATAGCCCGGGACCTGGCTTCCGGCGTCACCTGACGGAAGCGCGCTGGCCGGAGGGCCCGCGGCGATGAAGGCGGCGACAGCCAGGCAGGCGGCTGCAATCCGGGAAACGGCGGACATGACGGGTTCCTCCCAGCCCCGGACCGACCCGGGTCAGGGAGACTCTAGGCCAGATCAAGGCCCAGCGCATCCCGGCCGGACGTCGCGCCCGCCGGCCGGGCCGCCGCAGCGGGCCAGGCGCCCTAACCCCGCCGCAGGACGAACAGAGCCGCCTCGGCGCGCCAGTTCTCCAGCATCGAGCGCGGATCAATGGGCCGGGCGGGACGGCCGCCGGACAGGGCGGCGCAGGACTCGATCCTCAGCCCCAGGTCATCGGTGAGGGCCAGGAAGTCATGCAGGGTGCACAGGTGGATGTTCGGCGTCGACCACCAGGGGTTGGGCAGGGCGCGGGTCTCGGGCATACGGCCGCGGGCCAGCAGGGCCCAGCGCACCCGCCAGTGGCCAAAGTTGGGAAAGCTGACGACCGCCCGGTCGGCGATGCGCAGCAGTTCCGACACCACGTGCCGGGGGTCGCGCATCTGCTGAAGGGTCTTGGACAGGATGGCCATGTCGAAGGCCCGGGTGGGAAAACTGTCGAGATCGCGGTCGGCGTCGCCCTGAACCACGGCCAGGCCCCTGGCCAGGCAGGCCGATACGCCGTCGGCGGAAATCTCCAGACCCTGGCCGTCGACCCCCCGCTCCCGGGTCAGGAGGTCCAGAAGGTCGCCCTCGCCGCAGCCGACGTCCAGCACCCGCGCGCCGGCGGGGGTCAGGCGCAGGATCTCGCGGAAGTCCTCGCGCATCCCGCCGCTCACGACAGGCCCCGCTTCTCGGCGGCGGAGGCCAGGAAGCCGCGCAGGGCCGAGTCCAGGGCGGGTTCATCCAGGAAGATGGCGTCATGGCCCTTGTCGGTCTCGATCTCGACGAAGCTGGCCCGGCAACCGGCGGCGTTGAGGGCCCGCACCACGTGCCGGCTCTCGGCGGTGGAGTAGAGCCAGTCCGACGAGAAGGACAGGACGCAGAACCTGACGTCCCGCGCCCGGGCGAAGGCCCCCGCCAGCTGGCCGTCATAGGCCGCGGCGAGGTCGAAATAGTCCAGGGCCCGGGTGATGTAGAGATAGGAGTTGGCGTCGAACCGGTCGACGAAGCTGGCCCCCTGATGACGCAGGTAGCTCTCCACCTGGAAGTCGGTCTCGAAGCCCCAGGACAGGCCGTCGCGCTGCAGCTCGCGGCCGAACTTCCGCTGCAGGGCCGCCTCGGACAGGTAGGTGATGTGGGCGGCCATGCGCGCCACGGCCAGACCCTTCTCCGGCCGCACACCCGCCGCCTCGTACGCCCCGCCGCGCCAGTCGGGGTCGGCCATGATCGCCGCCCGGCCCACCTCGTGGAAGGCGATGTTCTGGGCCGAGTGCCGGGCCGCGCCGGCGATGCAGACCGCCGAGAAGATTCGCTCGGGATAGTCCGCCGCCCACTGCAGGGCCTGCATGCCGCCCATGGAGGCGCCCACCACGGCGAACAGGGTCTCGATCCCCAGGGCCTCCACCAGCATGGCCTGGGCCCGGACCATGTCGGCGATGGTGATGACCGGGAAGGACAGGCCCCAGGGCGCACCGGTCGCAGGATCGCTGGAGCCGGGGCCCGTCGTGCCCATGCAGCCGCCCAGGACATTGGCGCAGATGATGAAAAACCGGTCGGGGTCGAGGGGCAGGCCGCGTCCGACCATCCGGGTCCACCAGCCCGGCTTGCCCGTCACCGGGTGCGTCGAGGCCAGGTACTGGTCGCCGGTCAGGGCGTGCATCACCAGGACCGCGTTGGAGCGGTCGGCGTTGAGCCGGCCATAGGTGCGGTAGGCCACCTCGAGGGGCGACAGGGCCGCGCCCGAATCCAGCCGGAGCGGCTGGTCGGCGGAGAACCGCCAGACGCCGCCGCCGGACTCGATTCCGTCATGTGCCGACAAGAGAGCCTTCATCGGCCCGCTTGGACCGTCTGTCCGTTTCGCTGTCAACCGCTTCGCACGGGGCGACGGTGCGGCTATGAACAGGCCGCAAGGGATTTGGAGCGGGCATGGACAGGCTGATTCTCCTCCGGCACGGGGAGGCCGAGGCGGGCTCGGAGACGGGGGGCGACTTCGGGCGCAGGCTCACCGCCAGGGGCCGCGAGGCCAGCGCCGCCGTCGCCTCGGCCCTCGTCGACGTCGGCCTGATCCCGGACCTCGCCCTGGTCTCCGCCGCCGTCCGCACGCGCGAAACCTGGGCCGCCATGAGCGGCCTCCTGCCCGGCTGCGAGGTCCGCTTCGAGGATCGGCTCTACCTGGCCGAGGAGTCCGAGATGCAGCGCATCGTCCGGGAGGCGGGCGGCCCGGGGGTCGTTCTCCTCATCGGGCACAATCCGGGCCTGCAGGAGTACGCCGAGACCCTGATGGCGGGGGCGGCCGGCCCCGCCTCCACCCTGACGAGGATCCGGGCCGGCTTTCCGACGTCAGCGGCTGTCGCCTTCGCCTTCGACGCCCAGGGCCGCCCGGCCTTCGACGGCTTCTTCCAGCCGGATCCGCTTGGATGACCCTGATCTACAAGATCCTGCCCAGGTCGGCGTGGGAGTCCGCCCTCTCGGCCGGGCGGTTCACCGGCTCGGAGGTGGATCTGGCGGACGGGTTCATCCATTTCTCCACGGCCGCCCAGGCGGGTGAGACCGCCGCCCGTCACTTCAAGGGCCAGCCGGACCTGGTGGTCCTCGAGGTGGAGGGCGACGACCTCGGCGAGGACCTCCGCTGGGAACCCTCCCGGGGCGGCGACCTCTTTCCGCACCTCTACGGCGACCTGCGCGCCGCGGTCGTGCGCCGGGTGATGTCCGCCCCCCTGGGCGGGGACGGGGTTCCCGTGCTGGAGCTTTCGTCATGAGCGGTCTTCACGACCTGGCCGCTTCTGCGCTTCGCACCCTCGACCCCGAAGACGCCCACCGCCTCACCATCCGCGCCCTGGCCCTCGGGCTCGGGCCCCGCGCACCCCGGCCGGATCCCATTCTGGCCACCACTGTCGCAGGGCTCTCCCTGCAGAGCGCCGTGGGTCTCGCCGCCGGCTTCGACAAGAACGCGGAAGTCTTCGGCCCCATGCTGGCGGCGGGCTTCGGCTTCGTGGAGTGCGGTACGGTCACCCCCCTGCCCCAGGCCGGGAACCCGAGGCCGCGACTGTTCCGCCTGACGGAGGACCGGGCTGTCATCAACCGCATGGGCTTCAACAATGAGGGGCTCGACGCCTTCGCCGCCCGCCTCTCCCGACCGGGACGCCCCGGTCCGGTCGGCGCCAATATCGGGGCCAACAAGGACTCGGCCGACCGCATGGGCGACTATGTCACGGGGCTGAAGCGCCTGTGGGGCCTGGCCGACTGGTTCACGCTCAACATCTCCTCGCCCAATACGCCCGGCCTGCGCGCCCTGCAGACCCGCGCGGCCCTCGAGGAGCTTCTGGGCAGGGCGGCCGAGGCCCGCGACACCCTGCCGGCCGCCGGCGCCGTTCCCCTTTTCCTGAAGGTCGCCCCCGACCTGGACGACGCCGAGATCGAGGCTGTCGTCGAGACCGTGCTGGCCTTCGGGATCTCCGGGATCATCGTCGCCAACACCACGATCAGCCGCCCGGACCTGCGCTCGCCCCAGGCCGGTGAGACGGGGGGCCTGTCGGGTGCGCCCCTGCGCGACCTCGCCCAGTCGGTCCTGGGCCGGTTCAGCGCCGCTTCCGCCGGTCGCCTGCCCCTGATCGGCGCGGGCGGAATCGCCTCGGGGGCTGACGCCTATGCCCGGATCCGGGCGGGCGCCTCGGCCGTCCAGCTTTACTCGGCCCTGGTCTATGAAGGGCCGGGCCTCGCCGTGCGCATCGGCAGGGAACTCGCCTCCAGGTTGCGCGCCGACGGATTCCGAACCCTCGCCGAGGCGGTCGGCGCCCGCTGATCCGGCCCTGCGCGTTGCCGGGCGGGCGGCTTTCCCCTACTGGAAGAGCCATGGCCGAGGTGCAGGCGCCAGAACCCGCCGCCGGTAAGGCCGGATGGGGTAGAACCGGCCGCAGGCTCTTCTGGCCGGGCGGCCTGTCTGCGCGCCTGCTCGTGCTCACCACCCTCTTCATCGCCCTGGCGGGGGTGTTCATCCTGCCCCCGTCCCTTGCGGCCTTCGAGCGCAACTGGCTTCTCGACCGCGTCCGCGCCGCAGAGCTGGCCTCCCTGGCCACGGAGGTGGCGCCCGACCGGGTGGTGTCCGAGAAGCTTTCCGCCCAGCTTCTGGCCGGCGCCGGCGTCGAGACCGTCGCCATCCAGTCCCGGGGCCTCCGGCGACTGGTCCTGCAGGGACCGCGCCGGGACGAGGCGCCCTATCTGGTCGACCTGCGGGAGCAGGCGGTCAGTTCCTGGCTCCTGGCGCCGTTCCAGACTCTGAGCGCGGGCGACGACCGCGCGGTCCGGGTGATCGCCGAGCCGCGCTTCCGCGAGGAGGCCGAGTTCATCGAGGTGGTGGCCCCCCACGCGCCCCTGAAGGGCGAGCTCAAGGCCTATCTCTGGCAGCTGGTCTTCACCACCCTGTTCGTGGCGGGTCTGGCCGGGGCCCTGGTCTTCCTGTCCCTGAACTTCTTCCTCGTCCGGCCCATGCAGCGGATCACGCGGGCGATGGAGCGGTTCCGGGCCGATCCGGACGATCCCACCGCCCACCTGGTCCCCTCCGGCCGGCGGGATGAGATCGGCAGGGCCGAGATCGAGCTCGACCGGATGCAGGCCGACCTGCGGACCGCCCTGGCCTCCCGCGCGAGGCTGGCGGCCCTGGGCGAGGCGGTGGCCAAGATCAATCACGACCTGCGCAACATGCTGACCAGCGCCCAGATGGCCTCCGAGCGTCTCGCCTCCGTGCCAGACCCCCGCGTCGCCCAGGCCCTGCCCCGACTGGAGCGGGCGCTGGACCGCGCGGTCCGGCTCGCCACCGAGGTGCTCGCCTATGGCAAGACCCAGGAGGCCCCGCCCGCCCTGGCGTCGGTGGAGCTTGCCGAGGCCCTGCTGGCCGCCGCGGAGGAAGGCCGGCTCTCGGACGGGCCGGAGAGCGATCACCGACGCGTCCGGTTCGTCTGCGAGGTCGAACCCGGGGTCCAGGTTCTGGCCGACCCGGACCAGCTGCACCGCATCCTGGTGAACCTCATGCGCAACGCCCGCGAGGCGATAGAGGCCACCGTCCCGTCTCGGTCCGGCGTGGTCCGGGCCAGCTGGCGGCGCGACGGCGAGACGGACGTGATCACCGTGGCGGACAATGGCCCCGGCCTCTCCGAGCGCGCCCGGGAACGCCTCTTCCAGCCCTTCGCCGGCTCCGGCCGGGCCGACGGCGCGGGCCTTGGCCTGGCCATCGCCCGGGAGCTCGTCCAGGGGCACGGCGGGGAACTCATCCTCGCCGGCTCGGGGCCGGCCGGCGCCGTCTTCGAGATCCAGCTGCCCGCGCCGGGCGCCAGGGCGCCGCGCAGGTTGCGCCCGGAATCGCCGTCGGGCACTTGACGCGCACGTAAGCTCTACTTACCTCCGCGTCAGCCATTGTCTCTGAAAGGGAGTGTCTTCACATGCCCACGGAACTGCGCCGCCCCGCCCGATCCTTCACCATCCGCCAGCTCTGCCAGGAGTTCGGCTGCACGCCCCGCGCCCTTCGCTTCTATGAGGACAAGGGGCTCCTCTCCCCCGAGCGCGACGGCATGAACCGCGTGTATTCCTACAAGGACCGCGCGCGCCTCCAGCTCATCCTCCGCGGCAAGCGCGTGGGCCTGGCCCTGTCCGAGATCGGCGAGATCCTCGACCTTTACGAGCTCGGCGACGGCGGAGCGACGCAGAACGCCATCTCCCTCGCGAAGTTCCGCGAGAGAATCCGCGCCCTGGAGGCCCAGCGTCGCGACATCGACATGGCCGTGGACGTCCTCCAGGAGGCCTGCGCCCGCCTTGAGGACCACCTGCGCAGCACCCGGCCCGAGCTTCTGGAACAGCCGGTGGAGGCCATCCGTCCCCGCCGCGCCCGCCCCGGCGAATTGCGCCGGGCCGGCTGATCCCCCAAAATCGACACGCCCGAGACCCGGAGATCCGCCTATGCCCTACCGGCCGCCCGTGCGCGAGCACGCCTTCCTGCTGAATGACGTCCTCGACATCGGCGCCTATTCCGACCTGCCCGGCTTCTCGGAGGCCGGGCCGGAAGTCGTCGCCCAGATTCTCCAGGAGGCGGGACGTTTCACCTCGGAGGTGCTGGCGCCCCTCAACCCGGTCGGTGACAAGGAAGGCTGCGCCTGGTCTCAGGATCACTCCGTGCGGACTCCGACGGGCTTCGCCGCCGCCTACCGCCAGATGGTCGAGGGCGGATGGCCGGCCATCGGCGCCGACCCGGCCTTCGGCGGGCAGGGCCTGCCGCACGTCATCAACCTGTCCTTCTCCGAGATGAGCTCCTCGGCGAACATGGCCTTCGCCATGTATCCGGGCCTGACCCACGGGGCCTATTCGGCCATCCTGAACGGCGGCTCCGACGCCCAGAAGACCCTCTACCTGCCGAAGATGGCCTCGGGCGAATGGTGCGGAACCATGAACCTGACCGAGCCGCACTGCGGCACGGACCTGGGACTCCTGCGCACCCGCGCCGTCCCCCAGGCCGACGGGTCCTACCGCATCTCCGGGACCAAGATCTGGATTTCCGGCGGCGAGCACGACATGGCGGACAACATCGTCCACCTGGTCCTCGCCCGGATCGAGGGCGCGCCCGAGGGCGTGCGCGGCATCTCCCTCTTCATCGTGCCCAAGTTCATCCCGGACGCCGACGGCAAGCCCGGGGCGCGCAACAGCGTCTGGTGCGACGGCCTCGAGGAAAAGATGGGCATCCACGGCTCGGCCACCTGCGTCATGCGGCACGAGGAGGCGGTGGGCTGGCTGGTGGGCGAGGAGAACCGCGGCCTCGCCCTCATGTTCGTGATGATGAACGAGGCGCGGATCGGCGTCGGCCTGCAGGGGATCGCCCAGGCCGAGGCGGCCCTCCAGGCGGCGACCGACTTCGCCCGCGACCGGCTCCAGGGCCGGGCCCTGACCGGGCCTCAGAACCCCGCCGGCCCCGCCGACCCGATCATCGTCCACCCCGACGTCCGCCGCCAGCTGATGGAGGGCAAGGCCCTTGTCGAGGGCGGCCGCGCCTTCCTCTTCTGGTCCGCCCTTCAGGGCGACCTGGCCCACGGCCACCCCGACGAGGCGGTTCGCCAGAAGGCCTCGGACTACGCCGCCCTGATGACCCCGGTGGTCAAGGCCTACCTCACCGACCGGGGCCTGAAGGTCTGCTCCGACGCCCTGCAGGTGCATGGCGGCTCGGGCTTCACCGAGCACTTCCCCGCCAGCCAGTACATGCGCGATGTCCGCATCGCCCTGATCTACGAGGGGACCAACGGGGTTCAGGCCCTGGACCTGGTCGGCCGCAAGCTGCCGGCCAATGGCGGCCGCGCCATGCTGACCTGGCTGGCCGAGCTGGAGGCCTTCTCCGCCGGCGCCCGGGGCGACGCCGCCACCGATCCCTTCCTCGACGGCCTGGACGGCGCCCGCGCCCAGCTCCAGGACGGCGTGGGCTGGCTCATGCAGAACGGCCTGTCCAATCCCGACAACGCCGCCGCCGGCTCCCATGACTTCCTGCACCTTGTGGGCCTCACCGCCCTGGCCTGGATGTGGGCCCGGATGGCCCTGGCCGCCCAGGCCAGGATCGCCGCCGGCGACACCGATCCCTTCTGGACCTCCAAGCTGGCCGTCGGCCGCTTCTTCCTGGCCCGGGTCCTGCCGGAGGCCGGTGTCCACCTGGCGCGGCTGAAGTCCGGCGCCGAGACGGTCATGGCCCTGCCGGCCGAGGCCTTCTGAGGACAGGAGGCCCGCCATGGCCGACCACGACGCCTTCGTCAGCTGGACCCTGGCCGCGGACGCCGACTTCCCGAAGGGCCGCTACAGCCGCGCCCACCGGATCGCCTTCGACGGCGGCGCGGAAATCCTCGCCTCCGCCGCCCCCTCCGTGGTGGGCCGCTGGGCCGATCCCGCCGGGATCGATCCCGAGGAGATGCTGGTGGCGGCCCTCTCCAGCTGTCATATGCTCACCTTCCTGGACGTGGCGCGGCGGGCCGGCTTCGTCATCGACCGCTATGTCGACGCCGCCCGCGGCCGCATGGGCGAGGTCGCCCCGGGCCGCAAGGGCCTGGTCGAGGTGGTCCTGCGGCCGGACATCGCCTGGGTCGGCGCCGCACCCGACGACGACGCTCTGGAGGCCCTGCACGAGGCCAGCCACGCCGCCTGCTTCATCGCCAATTCCGTCCGGTGCCAGGTCAGGGTCGAGGCGCCGTCTCCGCCAGGAGCGCCGTGAGCCTCGCCTCCAGGGCCGGCAGGGCCCGGGCCTTGAGCTCGCATTCCCAGACCGTCTCGACCCGCCAGCCGTCTCCAGCGAGGGCGGAGAAGTTGCGCGCGTCCCGCGCCCGGTTGCCGGCGACCTTGGCCGTCCAGTAGTCCCGCCGCGCCTGCGGGACCCGGCCTCCCCGCGGGCAGTCATGGCCGTGCCAGAAGCAGCCGTGGACAAGGATGGCCAGCCGCCGCCCGGGCAGGACGATGTCGGGGCGGCCCGGCAGGTCGGCCCGGTGCAGGCGGTAGCGCGCCCCCAGCCGGGTCAGGAGGCGGCGCACCTTCATCTCGGGCCCGGTGTCGCGCCCCTTGACCCGCCGCATGACCGCAGAGCGGACCGGCGGGTCGAAGACGTCGGACACAGCCTCAGAGGCCGTCGAACAGGGCCGTGGAAAGATAGCGTTCGGCAAAGGAGGGGATGATGGCGACGATCGTCTTGCCGGCGTAGTCGTCCCGCTCGGCCAGGTTGAAGGCCGCCGTCAGGGCCGCGCCGGAGGAGATGCCCACCGGGATCCCCTCTTCCCGCGCCACGCGCCGGGCCATGGCGAAGCTGTCCTCGTTGGAGACCTGGACGATCTCGTCGATGACGCCCCGGTCCAGGATGGAGGGCACGAAGCCCGCGCCAATGCCCTGGATCTTGTGCGGGGCCGGGGCGCCGCCGGACAGGACCGGCGAGGCCGCCGGCTCCACCGCCACCATCTTCAGGCCGGGCTTGCGGGCCTTCAGCACCTGGCCCACGCCGGTGATGGTGCCGCCCGTACCGACGCCGGAGACCACCGCGTCCACCGCCCCGTCCGTGTCGTTCCAGATCTCCTCTGCGGTGGAGACCCGGTGGATCAGGGGGTTGGCGGGGGTGTCGAACTGCTGGGGCATCACCGCGCCCGGGGTCGCCTCGACCAGCTCCTTGGCCCGGGCCACGGCGCCGGCCATGCCGCGCTCGGCCGGGGTCAGCTCCAGCTGGGCGCCCAGCAGGACCAGCATCTTGCGGCGCTCGATGGACATGCTCTCCGGCATGCAGAGGATGAGCTTGTAGCCCTTGGCGGCGGCCACGAAGGCGAGGGCGATGCCGGTGTTGCCGCTGGTGGGCTCCACCAGGGTGGCGCCGGGCTTCAGCAGCCCCTGGGCCTCCAGGCTCTCGATCATCGAGACCCCGATCCGGTCCTTCACCGAGGCGATGGGGTTGAAGAACTCCAGCTTGGCCAGCACCCGCCCCTTGGGCTTCAGCGCCCGGGTCAGGTTGGGCAGGGCCACGAGGGGGGTGTCGCCGATGGTATCGACGATGGACTCATAGACCTTCCCGCGGCCGGCGCGGCGGTAGCGGGCGGCGTCGTAGGCGGATTCAGCCATGGCGAAGTCTCCGGGACATGAGCGGACGACCTTAGGCGCCCGCGCAGCTTTGGGAAGGCGGGTTTTCGCGCAGGGCGAGCAGGATTTCTAAACCCGGCCGGGCGGCAGGACGTCCAGCAGGGGCTCCAGGAGGGCGTCGGCCAGCCAGCGCACCGCCGGGACGCAGACCCCGTCGCCGGCCACGTGCAGGGCCGCAGAGACGCCCTTCGGCAGGGCGTAGGCCTCGGGCAGGCCCATCAGCCGGGCGGCTTCGCGGGGCGTCAGCAGGCGGGTGCGCACGGCGCCGTCCTCGACGACGATGACCGACTGGCGGGAAGACCCGCCCCTCGGGGTGCGCAGGCATCCCGCCAGGCCGTCGAACCGGGCCTCGGCCCTCTGGACGCTTTGCCCGGCCTCGCGCCGGGTGCGACGGAAGAAGGCGCCGACATGACGGCCACCGGTCGCCCTTAGGGCGGCCAGCCGGGCCGCCTGCACCGGCGACATCATGGCGAGCAGGCGGCGGGTCAGGTCCGGCGGATTCCAGGCGACCGCATCGTCCGGCTCCAGCAGGTCCGCCAGCCGCATGTTGCACCCGGCCGGCGCCCGGGGCGACCAGTCGGTCCAGGCCGCCCGCGCCGCGCCGTCCAGCCGGTCCCGGGCCCGGGCCACAGCCGGGGTGACCAGGGGCCCGCCAGTGGAAAGGGCCGCCGGCGCCTGGCCTCGGAATGCGACGACGAAGAGACGCGGCCGCGACTGGGGCGTGAAGCAGGCGGCGTCGGCCTCTATGGCCCCGACCCGATATCCGCGCCCGGCCAGGGCCGCGCAGAGGGCCGCGAAGTCCGCCCCGCCCCGGGAGGTCAGCAGGCCCACCACATTCTCCACTACGATCAGGGGCGGGGCGCACCCGGCCTCGTCCAGGGCCTCCATCAGCCGCCAGAAACCGAAGAAGGCCGAGGAACGCCCCCCCGACAGCCCCGCCCGCCCCCCGGCCAGGCTGAAGTCCTGGCAGGGCGAGGAAGCCCAGGCCAGGGCCGCCGGCCCCGGCAGGTCCGCCGCCGTCAGGCTCCAGACATCGGCGTCGGAAAAGTGCTCCTTGGCGTCGGGGAAGTTGGCGCGGTAGGCGGCCCCCTTCACCGGGTCGAAGTCATTGGCGAACAGGCAGGACCATCCCGGCCCAAGCCCCAGCCGCGCCATGCCGCCGCCCGCGAAAAACTCCAGGAACCCCGATCTCGCCTGAACCCGACTCATCAGCCCAGCATAGGCGCCCGGCGGGACGGTGGCGACGGGTCGGTCAGGATTGGATGATCCGGAGGATCGTGCCAGCCAGACGGGCCGTGGCGACTTCTTCGGAAATCCCCAGGTCTTCGAACTCGCCCTCGGCGCTTGCGTCGGCGAGACGCTCCAGGGTCAGAAGCTCGGCGGCGAGGCGATCGAGGCTGCGGTCGGAGTTGTTCGGAAGCCGCTCGGCAAGCCGGGCGATCTGGAGACGCCGGCTCTCCGCCCGGGCGGCGCGCATGGCCGGGTCCGTCAGGGACAGGACCCTCAGGGCGCGGCGGAAGTTCAGCGACGCGCGGTGGCTGGCGATCAGCATCTTCGCAGCCTCTGTGGGATCCTGCACCCCCGCCAGTAGGTCGAGCTCGGATTCGGCCCAGCGCAGGTAGACCCCGAGGAAGATGGCCGGCTTGTCCCGGAAGTGGCGGTAGAAGGTCTGCGGCGTAAACCCGGCGCGCGCTGCGATCCGGTTGGTGTTGGTGGCGTCGTAGCCGGGACTCTCAAACTCAAGCCAAGCCGCTTCGAGGAGGGCGGCGCGAGTGACTTCCGGACGGCGCCTAGGCGCGTTGGCAGCAGACATCCTTCATCGTGGCGCACTCGATTGACGGCGTCAAATCCAAAGTGATAACTGCATCACAACTTGGATCGGCTCTTGTCCCTCAGGAGTGTCTTCGATGCGTCGAACCACCGGGAGACCCTCCGCCTTCGCCGGGACCGTGGGGGTGATTGCAGCCCTCGGCATGGCCTTCGTAAGCGCTCGGGAAGCCCGAGGTCAGACAGAGGCGACCCCCGGGGTCGAAGCCCAAGCGCCTGCACCGTCGCCCTCGCAAGGCAGCCCCTCCGCCACACAATGGAAGAGTTTGGGTAAGTCCTTTTCATTTGAGGGCCAGGAGGTGTTCTACGTCGATCAGGGCGAGGGGCCTGTGACGCTCGCCATCCATGGTTATCCGACGTCATCCTGGGACTTCCGGAGGCTGCTTGGCCCCCTCACGCGTGAGTCGCGGCTCGTGGCCCCCGACCTTCTGGGCTTCGGCTTCTCCGCAAAGCCCAAGGACGCCAGCTACACCATCAGCCGACAGGCCGATCTGGTCGCCGAATTGGTGGCGTACCTGGGGGTGAACCAGGTCCGACTCATCGGGTCCGATATCGGTAACGCCGTTGTCCAGGAACTGCTTTCGCGCGATCGTGCGCGGAGCCTGCGCTTCGGCATTCATTCTGTTGTACTGATCAACGGCTCGCTTTTTGCGGACCAATTCAGTCCCACCAGCACCCAAAGAGCGCTCCTGAGCCCGTTGGGAGGAATCGTGAACCAGCAGGCGTCGGAGGCCGCACTTGTCGCCGGCCTGACCCAGATTTCAGGCCCCGAGAAACGAATCCCAGCCGGTGATCTCTCGGAAGTGTGGCGGCTACTGAACTACCCCTCCGACGCCAGGCTCATGCACAAGACACTTCCGACCGTCGAGGAACGCCGCAGGAATGATTCTCGGTGGACGGAGGCACTGTGTGCGTCGGCAATGCCTTTGATGTTCGTCGTAGGCGAAGCGGACCCGACCGCCGGACGGGAGATGGCTTCGGCGACGACCGCCCGATGCCAGGGTCAACGCCTTTTTTCGACCCTGAAGCTTCCTCAGGCGGGGCACTTTCCTCACCTGGAGTACGCGGAGGAAACGGCGAACGCCATCAGGGCCTGGAGCGAGGGCGGATACTGATCCTCGACCGACCCTTGCAGCCGCAGACCGCCCCTGAGGTCGTGACTGGCGAGCCCGGGCGGCGGTTGGTAGGGACCCGACCCCAGTTAACCGTTGACCGAATGCGCAGCAGAGGATGACGTTTCATGTCGGAAAGCTTTGAATCCACGGTCTCACGGGGCTCAGTCTCCATCCTTGGCGTAGACCTCAGCCTAACTCGCTGCGGCAGCGGACCGCCGGTCGTCTGCCTCCACGCGACAGGACACGGCGCCCGGGACTTCGACCGCCTGGCCCAGAGACTGGGCGGAGACTTCACCTTCATCGCCCTGGACTGGCCGGGCCAGGGCGAGAGCCCGAGGGAAGCCGCGCCAGCGAGCGCAGAGCGCTACGCCGCGCTTGCAGGCGGCGTCCTTGAAGCCCTGGATCTGAGGGACGTGATCTTCCTCGGAAACTCCATCGGCGGCGCGGCCGCCATCCTCTGCACTGCGAACCATGCCGACCGGGTCCGCGGTCTCGTCCTGTGCAATACGGGCGGACTGATCCCGCCGAACCTCTTCATCAGGATGTTCTGCCGTCACATGGCCCGACGGTTCGAAAAGGCGGCTTCAGGGGACGCCGGCTTCCCGGCGTGGTTCAGGCGATACTACCAGCAGGTTCTGCCGCGCCCCGAGGCGGCCTGGCGCCGGGAAGAGATCGTCGCCGGCTGCGAGAAAGCCGCCCCGGTCCTCGCCGAAGCCTGGCGCAGCTTCGCCGAGCCCGAGGCAGACATCCGGCCCGTGCTGCGGGGTCTGCGGATCCCCATTCTCTTCGCCTGGGGCCTGAGGGACCGGATCCTGCCCTGGTTCCTGGTCAGGGGCCTCGCCCGCCGGACCCCGGGCGCCCGGATCGCCCTGTTCGACGCCGGGCACGCGGCCTTCCTGGAGACGCCGGAGGCCTTCGACGCCGCCTTCCTGGACTTCGCCAGGAGCCTCCCCCGCCCGAAGACCTGAACCGCGACCTCACCCGCACCCCCCGCCCGGGGCCTGGGCCCTCCGCAGGCCGGGGGCGCCGGCCCTTGCCCGACCCTATTCCCCGGCCTCGTCGAACGCCGTCGCGAGGCCGCGCTCGCGCCAGCTGGAGATATCGGCCTGGCGGGCGGCGATCGCGTTTTCCCACATTCCGAAGGCGTCGGCGCCCATCATCAGGCGGAGCGGCGGAGCCTCGCTGTCGACCACTGCGATCATAAGGGCCGCAGCCTTGGCGGGATCGCCCATCTGCTTGCCGTCACCGCCGTAAAGATAGTCCTCAAGGGGTGCGACGATAGGGCGGTAGATGTCCATCGGATGCGCGGGTCGCATGTTGGCTTCGCCGGCGAACTCGGTGCGGAAGGCGCCCGGCTCGACGATGGTCACGCGTATGCCGAGGGGCGCCCCTTCCTCGCGAAGCGCCTCGCTCCAGCCCTCCAGGGCGAACTTGGACGCGCAGTAGGGGCCGAAGCCACCCATCGAGACGAGGCCGCCGATACTGGTTAGGTTGAGGATATGGCCGCAGCCCTGCCGGCGCATGGCCGGGAGCACGGCCCGGGCCAGCTCGGCGGCGGCGAAGAAGTTCAGCTCCATCTGCTCGCGCAGCTGTTCGGGCGCGAACTCCTCGACGGCGCCGAGGGAGCCGCGGCCGGCGATGTTGGCGAGCACATCGATCCGGCCAAACCGGGAGAGCCCCTTCGCGACGGCGCTCGCCCGCGCCCCGGGGTCGGTCAGGTCAACCGCGATGGGCAGGACGCGACCCCGGTGTCTGCCCGCAAGCGCGGAGAGCCGGTCGACCCTCCGACCGGCCAGCACCGCCCGCTCGCCGCGCTCGAGCACGGCCCGGGCGAGTTCGAGGCCAAAGCCGGATGTCGCTCCGGTGATGAACCAGGTGCGGGTCGGGTTGTCGCTGTCGGACATGGCGGGCTCCTCGGCCGAAGATCAGGGGCCGGAGATCGGTGATGAGCATTGATCAAACAATGGGCCTGAAATCGGATGGGATATGCGATAGGATTCAGGAATGGATCGCGCCCTGCTGCCGCATCTGCCCATTGTGGTCGCCGTCGCGCGAACGCGCAGCTTTGTCCGCGCCGCCGCCGAACTCGATCTAGGCGCCTCGGCCGTCAGCCATTCGGTGCGCACCGCTGAGATGCATCTCGGCGCGCCACTGTTTGCACGCACCACACGCAGCGTCGCGCTGACCGAAGCGGGGGAGGTGTTCATCGAGGCCGCACAACGCGCCCTTGACGAGATCGACGCCGCAGCCGAGCGGGTGGCGGCCTGGCAGCGGGACGTGACCGGCGTTCTGCGCCTCAATGTCCCGCGGATCGCCTTCGGCATGGGCCTGACCGCGATCCTCGCCGAGATGGCGCGGCGTCATCCTCGCCTTGTGGTCGAGGTGATCAGCGACGACGCCCTGGTCGATGTCGTCGCGCAGGGATTCGACGCCGGCGTAAGGCTCGGAGAGATGATCGCGCGGGACATGGTGGCGGTGCGGATGACCCCACCCTTCCGTGCAATCCTTGTCGCCTCACCGGGCTATCTGGCGGAACGCCCGGGGCCCGAATCTTTGGCCGACCTGGGGGATCACAACTGTATCGGCTTCCGCCTGCTGACCTCCGGCGCGATCTATGACTGGGAGTTCAGGGACGGAGCCCGGGAGGTGGCGGCGCCGGTCAGCGGCACGGTGCGGGTCTCGGACGCGAGCTATGCCCGCGACCTTGCGCTCGCCGGGATAGGCGTGGCGTACATCTACGAGCCGCTGGTGACAGACGACCTGTCCGCCGGCCGCCTTGTCGAGCTGCTCCCCGACGCTGCGATCCAGGAGCCCGGCCTCTTCCTCTATTTCCCCCGTCGCGCCGCAGAAGCCCGCAAGCTGCGCGCCTTCATCGACGTCGTGCGCGAGCTGGCCGCATCCTAGGGAACCGCCTGCGCGGACCCTGCGCACCACGCACCGGGACCGCGCCCGGCGCCTCCTGTCCTCAGGGAGAGTCTGCGGATGTCGAGGTCACGCCCCCCGGGACGGGCGGCGACGACGGGGCCTGAGCGCCTACCTCAGCCGCACCGCCGTGCCGGTGGCCGAGACCATCAGCATGCTGCCGGACCCCAAGGTCTCATAGTCCAGGTCCACGCCCACCACGGCGTCGCCGCCCCGGCGGCGGGCCTCCTCGCCCATCTCCTTCAGCGCGATCTCCCGGGCGTCCCGCATGGCCGACTCGTAAGCGCGGGAGCGGCCGCCGACGATGTCGGTGAGCCCGGCCAGGAGGTCGCGGAAGATGTTGGCCCCGATGATGGCCTCGCCCGTCACCACGCCGAGGGTCTCGGCAATCTCGCGGCCGGCGATATAGGGGGTGGTCGAGGTCAGCATCGGGGTCTCCGGGGTTCAGGATGCAGACTCAGATAGTCCCGGCGGGACGAAAGGGAAGATGAAGCCGCTCAGGGCGCCGGTGGCGACCTGTGGCTGGACGCAGAGGCTCCGAATCTTGACGGCGACGAGACCAGCCGGCGCCCGCGAGACCTTGACCGGACCCCGCCTCCAGGGGCTCAATCACTTTCCGGGCCGGGGGCGGCGACGGAGGAGACCTCATGGTCGGACAGGGCCGCGCCCACCGCCGAAGGCGCCCGATCACCGGCCAGCGGTTCAGTCCCCTTCTGGGCGCCCTCGCGGGCGGTTTCATCCTTCTGGCGTCGGCCTGGCCCGGGGGAGCGGCCCCCCCGCCGCCGGCCCCGGCCTCCTATCCGGTCGTCGGGACGGCGCAGGACCGCTGCTACGGCGAGACCGGCGAGGTCATCGCCTGCCCGGCGGAGGGGGCCTTCCTCGCCGGACAGGACGCCCAGCATCCCGGCCGCAGGCCCGCCTATCGCGACAATGGCGACGGCACGGTCGTCGACCAGGTGACCGGCCTGGTCTGGGCGAAGGCGCCAAGCCGCCCGATGGCCTACGCCGAGCTCGAAGGCTTCGCCCGGGCGAGCCGGCTGGGGGGTCATGACGACTGGCGCGTCCCCACCCTCCGCGAACTCTTCTCCCTCATCGACTATCGCGGCGGCTACACCGGAGATCCGCGGACCTCGCGCCCCTACATCGACGCCTCGGTCTTCGACTTCGCCTACGCCGCCGGCTCGGGCCTGGGCGACGCCGCCCAAGGCCGAAGGCCCATCGACGTCCAGGAGTGGAGCGCGACCCCCTATATCGGCCGCACCATGGGCGGAGACGACACGGTCTTTGGCGTCAACTTCGCCGATGGCCGGATCAAAGGCTATCCGGTCATGGACCCGGCCAACCGCATGCAGACGCCCCACCGGCTGGCCGTGCGTCTGGTCCGTGGGCCCGCCTATGGGCGCAACGACTTCCATCCCGACGCCGAGACGGTGACCGACCGGGCCAGCGGTCTCGTCTGGCAGCGGCGCGAGACCGCGGGCGCCCTCAGCTGGGCCAAGGCCCTGGCCTACTGCGACGGCCTCTCCCTCGCCGGGCGCCGGGACTGGCGCCTTCCAGACGCCAAGGAACTCCACTCCATCGTCGATTATTCCCGCATCCCGGCCCTCGACCCGGTGTTCGTCCTGAGCGACCGGGAGGCCTACCTCTGGTCCTCCACCACCCATCTGGAGGGCCCGCCGCCCGCCACGGAGCCCGGCCGCGCCTTCTCCCGGACCGGCGAGCTGGCGGTCTATGCGGCGATCGGCCCGGCGCGGGGCTATATGGAGGCGCCCCCAGGCTCGGGCCGGCGCCAGTGGATGGACGTGCACGGCGCCGGCGCCCTGCGCAGCGACCCGAAGACGGCCCGCCCCGGCGCCTTTCCCGAAGGCTTCGGCCCCCAGGGCGACGACATCCGCGGCCACAACCACGTCCTGTGCGTCCGCGACCTGGCGGGGTGAGAGCGCAGGGCGGGCGACGCTGCGCCATCTTGACCCCGCACCCGCGATAGGCGCTGAATCTCCCTCACGCGGCGGGGACCGCGACGGAGGAGATGTCATGGCCGGACGGGAACGCGCCTACGACCTGGTGGTCCGCGGCGGGACGGTGATCGACGGCTCCGGGGCGCCGGGGCGCGAGGCCGACGTGGCGGTGAAGGACGGGCGGATCGCCGCTGTCGGCGCCGTCAGCGGGTCAGGCGCCGAGGAGATCGACGCGCGGGGCAGGATCGTCACCCCCGGCTTCGTCGACATCCACACCCACTATGACGGCCAGGTCACCTGGGACCACCACCTCACCCCCTCCGCATGGCACGGTGTGACCACCGCCGTCATGGGCAATTGCGGGGTCGGCTTCGCCCCCTGCCGGCCCGAGGACCACGACCGGCTGATCCGGCTGATGGAGGGGGTGGAGGACATTCCCCACCCGGTCCTGGCCGAGGGCCTGCCCTGGAACTGGGAGAGCTATCCCGACTATCTCCAGTCCCTGTCCGGCCGGGCCTACGACCTCGACGTCGGCGCCCAGCTGCCGCACGCGGCCCTGCGGGTCTTTGTCATGGGCGAGCGCGGCGCGAACCGCGAGCCGGCCAGCCCCGCCGACATCGCCGCCATGTCGGCCCTGGCCAAGCGGGCCATGGAGGCCGGCGCCCTGGGCTTTTCCACCTCGCGGACCCTCAATCACCGCACCTCGGACGGCCAGCCGACGCCGACCCTGACCGCCGCCGAGGACGAGCTGATGGGCATCGCCCTGGGGCTGAAGGCCGCCGGGCGCGGCGTCCTGCAGTTCGTCTCCGACTTCGCCGACCCGAAGGCCGAGTTCGGCCTGATGCGCCGGCTGGTGGAGGCCTCGGGCCGGCCCCTGTCCTTCAGCCTGCTGCAAGGCCCCAAGGCGCCCAACGCCTGGCGCGACCTGCTGGCCGCCCTGTCCGCCGCGACCGCCGAGGGCCTGCCCATGCGCGCCCAGGTCTGCGGCCGGGGGGTGGGCGTGCTGCTGGGCTTCGAGCTGACCCTCAACCCCTTCAGCCACACCGAGGCCTGGAAGTCGGTGGCGGCCCTGCCCCTGGAGCAGCGCATGGCGCGGCTGGCGGAGGCCTCCTTCCGGGCCGCCCTCCTCGACGACGCGGTCCCGCCGGGCGGCGCGGCCATCGCCTCGCGCCTGACCCGGGACTGGGACAACATGTTCCTGATGGCCGAGACGCCGGACTACGAGCCGAGACGCGAGGACTCCATCGGCGCCCTGGCCCGGGCCCGGGGCGTCGCCCCCGAAGCCGTGGCCCTGGACCACATGATGACCCGCGGCGGGCGCGGCATGCTCTACCTGCCCTTCCTGAACTACGCCGACGGCGGGCTGGACCCGGCCTATGACATGCTGCGCCATCCCGACTGCGTGGCCGGCCTGTCCGACGGCGGCGCGCATGTGGGCATGATCTGTGACGGCAGCTTCCCGACCACCAACCTGACCCTCTGGGCCCGGGACCGGACCCGGGGTCCGCGCCTGCCCCTGGAACACATGGTCCGCCTGCAGACCCGGGCGACGGCGGAGACGGTGGGCCTTCTGGACCGGGGCCTGGTGGCGCCCAGCCTGCGCGCCGACCTCAACGTCATCGACTTCGACCGTCTGGCGGTGGAGCCGCCCACGGTGGGCTATGACCTGCCGGCGGGCGGGCGGCGGCTCCTGCAGAGGGCGCGGGGCTATGTCGCCACCCTGGTGGCCGGACAGGTCACCTACCGCGACGGCGAGCCCACCGGCGCCCTGCCCGGGCGGCTGGTCCGCGGCGCCCAGGACGCCCCGGCGGCCCTCGCCGCCGAATAGGCCCGGCGCGCCGCCTTCCGCCCCTTCGCAGCCGCAGCGGGGCGGGCGATAGAGGGGCATGTCCGACGATTCGCTACAGGAGGCGCAGGAGGTCCTGCGCCGTGTCTTCGGGCACGCCGGCTTCCGGGGCCTGCAGGCGCCGGTGATCGCCGAGGTGATGGCCGGTCGTCCGGCCCTGGCCGTCCTGCCCACTGGCGGGGGCAAGAGTGTCTGCTACCAGATCCCCGCCCTGCTGCGGCCCGGCCTCGGCCTGGTGGTCAGCCCCCTCATCGCCCTGATGGCCGACCAGGTGGCGGGCCTGGTCCAGGCGGGGGTCGCCGCCGCCCGGCTGGACTCCCTCACCGCGCCCGAAGACCGCGCCGCCACCTGGGCGCGGATCGAGGCCGGGACCCTCGACCTCCTCTACGTCTCGCCCGAGGGCCTCTTGCAGCCCTGGATGCTGGAGCGGCTGTCCCAGGTTCCCCTGTCGGTGATCGCCATCGACGAGGCCCACTGCGTGAGCCAGTGGGGCCACGACTTCCGCCCCGAATACCGGTTGCTGGGGCGCCTGGCCGAGGTCTTCCCCGGGGTCCCGCGGCTGGCGGTGACGGCCACCGCCGACGCCCGGACCCGGCAGGACATCCGCGAGGGCCTGCACCTGGGCGCCGCCCGGGAGTTCGTCGCCTCCTTCGACCGGCCGGAGCTGGCCCTCTCCGCCGAGCGCAAGGCCGGGACGGGACGCAAGCGGGTGCTGGAGCTGGCCAAGGCGCGGCGCGACCGGCCGGGGGTGATCTACGCCGGCTCCCGGGACGGAACCGAGGCCCTGGCCGCCGAGCTCTGCGCCGCCGGCCTGCCGGCCATGGCCTACCACGCCGGCCTGGACCGCGACCTGCGCGAGCGCCGCCTGGCGGGGTTTCTGGCCGCCGACGACGCCGTCATGGTGGCCACCATCGCCTTCGGCATGGGGGTGGACAAGCCGGACGTCCGCTACGTGATCCACGCCGACCCGCCCGCCTCCATCGAGGCCTACTGGCAGGAGGTGGGCCGCGCCGGGCGCGACGGCGAGCCCGCCGAGGGGATCACCCTCTACGGCGCCTCGGACATGGCCTGGGCCCTGCGTCGGCTGGACGGCCAGGCCCTCTCCGACGAGGTCCGCGCAGTGCAGGTGCGCAAGGTGCGCCAGCTCTACGCCCTGCTGGACGGGGGCGCCTGCCGCACGGCGGCGGTCCGCCGCTATTTCGGCGAGGAGGGCGTGGCGGACTGCGGCCGCTGCGACAACTGTTTGAATCCCCCGAAGGGCGCGGACCTGACCCTCCAGGCCCAGAAGGTGCTGTCCGCCGCTCACCGGCTGAACGGGCGGTATGGCCGCGGCCGTCTGGTGGAGCACCTCCTCGGCAAGACCCGCGAGCCCTCGGCCTTCGAGGCGGGTCTGAGCACCTTCGGGGTGGGCGCCGAGCTGCCGGCGGGCGCCTGGCGGGGCCTGATCGACCAGCTGATCTTCGATGGCCTCCTGCGCGAGGACCCGAACGAGGGCCGGCCCCTCATCACCCTGGGCGACGCGGACGCCGTGCGCGCGGTCTATCGAGGAGAGCGACGGGTGGAGGGACGCCTGGCGCAGCGTCACCCCGACGGGTCCCGCGACGCCGGCGCGACGCCCGCACGACGCCGGCGCGACGGTCCCGGGACCGATTTCGAGGGCGATCCGCAACTCTTCTCCGCCCTGCGCGCCTGGCGCCGGGCCGAGGCGGTGCGCCAGAAGGCGCCCCCCTATGTCATCTTCAGCGACCGCACCCTGGCGGAGATCGCGACGGTCCGACCGGCCGATTCTGCAGCCCTGTCCCGGGTCAGCGGCGTCGGCGAGACCAAGCTCGCCCGCTACGGCCCCGCCGTCCTGGCCCTGGTGGCCGGGACCCCGGTGGACTGAGGCTCAGAAGCGCAGGCGCACCCCGACCGAGCCGGTCCGCGGCGCGCCCGGCTGGACCCACAGGGTGGCGAAGCTGTTGGTGTAATAGGTCTCGTCAAAGAGGTTCTGCACCTCCCCGAAGACCTCCACCCGGTCCGTGGCCCGCCAGGCGCCGAACAGCCGGACCAGGGTGTAGGCGGGCAGCTCGAACTTCGTCGCGGTCTCGCCCAGCCGCTCGCCCACATGCTGGACGCCGGCGCCGAGACGGACCTCGGTCTCCCCGAGATCGAAGTCCCGGGCGAGCTGGGCGTTCAGGCTGTGGCGCGGCACATTGATGAGCCGGTCCCCCTTGCGGATCTGGAGGGAGAAGTTGGGATCAAGGACATCCGACCGGGCCTCGGCCTCGACATAGGCGTAGGAGAATAGGGCCTCGACCCCGCCGGGAAGGCGGCCGTTCAGGTCGAACTCGACCCCCTGGCTGCCGGCCTTGCCGATGGGCAGGGAGAAGCCCGGATTGGCCGGGTCAGCGGCGAGAACCTGGCTCTTGCGCATCGAGAAGTAGGCGAGGGTTCCGGACAGGTCGCCCTCCAGGAGGGTGAACCGCAGGCCCGCCTCGAAAGACCGGCTGATCTCGGGGTCAAAGACTTCGCCCTTCGCCGTCGCGCCGATATTGGCGCGGAAGCCCTCGCCATAGGCCGCGAACAGCGAGAGGGACGGCGTCGCGGTCCAGACCAGCCCGACCTGCGGGCTGAGGCGGCTCTCCGACCGGTTCTGGGACACGCCTGTCGCCCGGTTGAGGCTCTCCAGCGAGAAATCGTCATAGCGGACGCCGAGCCGGATCTGCAGGGCGTCCGAAAGGCTGATCTGGTCCTGGATGTAGAGGCCGGCAGCCTCCTGGACGTCCAGCCGGTTCGTCTGCGGACCGGGGGTCGGCAACGGGAACCGGCCATAGACCGGGGCGAAGACATCAATGACATTGGCGGCCTGGTCCGAGGGATTGCCGCTCACCGCCGCCGGGCGGAACCGCAGGAAGAGCTGGCTGTTCTCGAACCGGTCGAAGTCTGCCCCGACGAGGAGGCGGTGCCTGACGCCAAGGGCCTGGAAGTCGCCGGACACCTCGCCCCTCAGGACCGCGTGGTCGGCCTCGTAGTCCCGGAAACGCCTCTGGCGGGAGAGGGACTTGCCATCGACGTTCAGCTTTTGCCGGGAGGCGGCGAGCTCGGCCTCGGTGGAGAAGCCGGACAGGCTTGTCGTGCGGAAACCCGCGCCCAGGAGCAGGCTCCAGGCGGGGCTGAAGTCGTGCTGGATCTCGAGCTGCTGGCCGGTGGCGTCGGCCTTGACGGGCCCGTCGCCGGGCTCGCCCAGGAAGGTCCGGCGGTCCACCTTGCCGAGGACGCCGCCGATGGCCGGGACGCCGCGGTCAAAGGGCGCCTTCTGACGGGTGATCTCGAGGTCGTAGGTGACGGTCGTGTCCGCACCCAGCCGGAACCCGAAGGAGGGAAGGAAACCGTAGCGCTCGGTGCTGACCGTCCGCCGGAAGCTCTCGGCCTCCTCGTAGAAGCCGATCAACCGGGCGCCGACGACATCTCCCGCCGCCAGGTTCACGTCTGCATCCGCCCGGCGGGCGTTGAACGCCCCGAGGCTGGCGCTGAAGTCGCCTCCGCTCTCTCCGAAACGGGCCTTGCGAGTGACGATGTTCACCGTCCCGCCGGGCTCTCCGCGACCGAAGAGCGCAGCGTTCGGCCCCTTGAGAATCTCGATCCGCTCGACGCCGGACACGTCACGGGGACCGCCGAATCCGCGACCGCCGTTGAAGCCGTTCACCAGGTAGCCGCTGGGCAGGTTTTCGTCCCCTGCGAAGCCCCGGACGGCGTAGGAGTCCCACAGACCGCCAAAGTTGTTCTGCCGGGCGATCCCCGCGTTGAGGTCGAGGGCCTCCGTCAGGCCGGTGATGTTGTTGTCCTGCAGGGTGCGCTGCGAGATGACGGCGAGGCTCTGGGGGGTCTCGGCCGGCGTGAAGAGGCCCCGATAGGCCTGTCTCTGCCCGGTCACCACGACCTCGGAGACGCTGCTGGCGACTTCCGCAAGGGCCGGACCGGACAGGCAGGCGAGGCTCGCCGAGAGGAGGAGGATCGACCTGGACGTTGAGTTCACCTGAGGCCCCATGGGTGTTACAGTATAGCGTCGAGCCTCATAACCGTGGCGTTCGCCATGTCAATGCAATGTTATATCAGCATTGACAGGGCGCCGACCGCGGGAGAACAGACTGACATGCCGGCCCCCTGCTCCTCCTCCCCCGCCATCGAGATCCGCGACCTGTGCGTGAACAGGGGCGGAGCCCAGGTCCTGAAGAACCTGCAGCTGACCGTGAATCCAGGGGAGGTCTACGCCCTGCTGGGCGGGAACGGCGCCGGCAAGTCGACCACCCTGGCCGTTCTCATGGGCTTCCTGAGGCCGACATCCGGAACGGCTCGGGTCACAGGCCTCGATACGGCGAGCGAGGCCGCGGCGGTCCGGGGACGGATCGGGTACCTCCCGGAAACGGTCGCCCTCTACGAGACCCTCTCCGCCTATGAGAACATCGCCTACTTCCTGGGGCTCTCCGGGGCCCGGCCGACCCGGTCGGAGATGGACGCCGCCCTCGACGCCGCAGGCCTCCAGGCCGAGGCGCGGACCCGGCGAACCGCAGGGTTCTCAAAGGGCATGAGACAGAAGGTCGCCATCGCCATGGCCCTCCTGCGTGAAGCGCCGGTCCTGCTTCTCGATGAACCGACGACCGGGCTCGACCCCGTCGCCGCAGCGGATTTCAATCGCCTGGTGTCCGGCTTGCGGGAGCGGGGGACGGCGATCCTCATGGTGACCCATGACCTCCTGGGCGCCGCAGACTGCGCCGACCGCATCGGTCTTCTGGCGGGCGGCGTCATCGTGGAGGAGGCCCGGCCCCGGGGCGAGGTGGATCTTCTGGGACTGCATCGCCGCCTCGGCGAGGCGGCGACGGGATGAGCCCGGTCCTGCGCATCGCAGCCAATGAGCTGCGCCTGCTGGCCCGGACCCGGGTGGCTCAGATCGCCGTCGCCCTTGTGGTCGCCCTGTCCGCCGTCGCCGCCCTGACCGCCATCTCCCAGGGCCGGGAAAGCCAGGAGATCCGGAGCCGTTTCCAGGCCCAGGCGGACCGCGAATTCGACGGGCAACCGGCCCGCCATCCGCACCGGATGGTGCACTACGGGCATTTCGTCTTCCGTCCCCTGCCCGCCCTGGCGGGCTTCGACCCCGGCGTCGACGCCTTCACCGGCTCCACCCTGTTCCTGGAGGGCCACAGGCAGAACAGCGCCAACTTCGGGGATGTGCGCCAGTCTTCCCTCCTGGTCCGCTTCGGCCAGCTGACCCCGGCCTTCGTCATCCAGGCGCTGGGTCCGCTGGTCCTGATCTTCATCGGCTTCGGGGCCCTGGCCCGGGAGAGGGAGTCCGGCCTCCTCAGACTGCACCTCGCCCAGGGAGTCGGCGCCCGCCAGGTCCTGGCCGGCAAGGTCGTCGCCCTGGCCGCCGTGGCCGGTCTCATCCTGGCGCCGGCTCTCATCGCCCTGGTCTGGCTCGCCCTGTTCGGCGGCGCACCGGCGCCCGCCGTCGCGATGCTGGCGGGTGGGTACGCCGTCTATCTCCTGGTCTGGGTGCTGATCACGACGTCGGTGTCCGCCCTGGCGCCGAGCAGCCGCAGCGCCCTGGCCCTGCTGGTCGCAGGATGGGCCGTTTCCGCGATCCTCGCGCCGCGCCTGGCGACCGACATCGCCCTGGCGGCCATGCCCCAGGCCAGCCGGCTGGAGACGGACATCGCCATCCAGCGGGACCTGAAGAAGATCGGAGACAGCCATAACCCCGACGATCCCCACTTCAACGCCTTCCGGGCGTCGGTCCTGAAATCCTATGGCGTCTCGCGCGTCGAGGACCTCCCGGTGAACTACCGGGGCCTCATCGCCATGGAGGGAGAGCGTCTGACCTCGGCCCTCTTCGACCGCTATGCCGAACGGCAGTTCGCCGGCCAGCGAGAGCAGTCAAGGATGGCGCTGATTCTGGGCCTCGCCAGCCCGACCCTGGCGGTGCGAAGCCTGTCGATGGCCGCCTCGGGGACGGACCTGGAGGGGCATCGCCGCTTTCTGCAGCAGGCCGAAGCCTATCGCTACACCATCGTCCAGGGGTTGAATCGCCTTCAGGCGGAGGCGTTGACCTTCTCCGACGACACCAACCGCAACCGGGATCCGGAGGCCGGTCGCAGGGTCCGGATTGACCCGGGCGCATGGCGGCGGACGCCTGACTTCGTCTATCGGCCGGCCTCGACGGCCGAGGCCCTGACGGCCGCCCTTCCCGGCCTCGCCCTTCTGGGCCTCTGGGCGGGACTCGCCGGCAGCCTCGCCTGGGGCGCGGGCCGGCGGCTGGCACGGGGGGCGGGGTGATGCGCCTCGGACAGGAGCTTCGCCTCTTCCTCCGGCAGAGACTTGCGGTTCCAACCCTGGTGCTGCTGGCGCTCCTGTCGACGGTGAGCGTCGCGACCGGGTTGTGGGAGGTTCGCCGCCAGACGGAGACCATCGCCCGGATTCAGCCGCTTCAGGCGGAGGAGGAGAAAGCGGTGTCGGCCTGGGTCTCCCGGGAGGGCGACGCCGGAAACGCCGCCTACTACACCTTCCACGCGACATGGGACCCGCCCGCCGCTCTCGCCTTCGCCGCCCTGGGGCAGCGAGACGTGGCGCCCTATGTGCTGCGGGTCCGCGCCCTGGCGCTCGAGAGCCAGATCCACGAGGGCGAGGCCTACAACGCCGAACTGGCCCTGTCCGGCCGGTTCGACTGGGCCTTCGTCGCGACCTTCCTGGCCCCGCTGATCCTGATCGTTCTCCTGCACGACCTGGTCTCGGGCGAGCGGGAGGCCGGCCGGCTCCAGGCCCTGCAGGCGGCGGGCGGGTCCACCGGTCTCTGGCTGCGCCGCGCTGGACTTCGCCTCGGCCTGGCCTTCGTCGCCCTGGGGGCGCCTTTTGCAGCGGGCGCCTGGATCTCGGGGGCCGCCGCCGGGGTCAGCCTCGCGGCCCTGGGGGCGACGGCGCTCTATCTCGCCTTCTGGGCCCTGGTCTGCCTTGGCGTGGGCGCCCTGGGACGGAGCTCGGTGGCGAACGGAGCCCTGCTGGCGGCGACCTGGGTCGCCCTGACCCTGGTCCTGCCCGCCCTGGCGCACCTTCTGATCAACTCCACCATTCCCGTCCGACAGGGGGTGGAGCTCACCCTTGCGCAGCGCGAGGCTGTCCACGCCGGCTGGGACAAGCCCAAGGACGCCACCCTCAACGCCTTCTTCGCCGCACACCCGGAGTGGCGGGACACGCCGCCGGTCCTCACGGGATTCCACTGGAAGTGGTACTACGCCTTCCAGCACCTCGGGGACCTGAGCGTCGCAGACCAGGTCGCCGCCTATCGCCGCGGTCTCGAGGCGCGGGACGCCTGGACCGCGAGGGCGGGATGGTTCCTCCCGGCCGTGGGACTCCAGACCACTCTGCACCGGATGGCGGAAACGGACCTTGCGGCCCAGCTCGCCTACCAGGACCGTATCCGGGCCTTCCACGAGCGGCTCCGGCGGTTCTACTACCCCTACATCTTCAACGAGACGCCGTTCCGCGAGGGTGACTTCGCCAAAGCCCCCCGCTGGGCGGAAGACGGCTGATCAGACGTCGACCTCGGCGTCGAGGGCGTTGTCCTGGATGAACTCGCGACGCGGCTCGACCAGGTCGCCCATCAGGCGGGTGAACATGTCGTCGGCGTCGTCGGCGTGGGCGACGCGGACCTGGAGCAGGGTGCGGGCCTCGGCGTCGAGGGTGGTTTCCCACAGCTGCTCGGGGTTCATCTCTCCAAGGCCCTTGTAGCGCTGGATGGTCAGGCCCCGCCGTCCGGCCTCCATGATGGCGGCGGTCAGGTCGAGGGGTCCGCGGACCCGGGTCGTGCGGTCCCGTCGGGTGAAGACGGCGGGACCGGAGAAGGGCTCGGCCAGGGCCTGGGCGCGCTCGGCCAGCCGGCGGGCGTCGGCGGCGCCCATCAGGAGGTCGTCGAGAACCACGCGCTCCGTCACGCCCCGGCGACGCCGGGAGAAGGCGAAGCCGCCGGCGGGCGCGACCTCTCCGGACCAGGGACCGTCGCCCTCCTCGGCGTAGAGGTCGAGGCGGCGGGCGGCGGCGGCCGGATCCCCGTCCTCGCCGAACAGGCCGGCCAGGGCCGCCTGCTCGATGGCGAAGGCCGGCGCCCGGGCGGTGAGGCGCTCGATATTGGCCCGGGCCGCCCGGGAGGCCTGGACGAGGTTCAGGAGGTCCTGGCCGGCGAGGCGCTCACCGGAGGCGAGGTCCAGGGTCGCCCCGTCGACGCCCTCTTCGGTGAGGTAGACCTCCAGCTCGGCGTCGTCCTTCAGATAGCGCGAGGACCGCCCCTTGGCCGCTTTGTAGAGGGGCGGCTGGGCGATGTAGAGATAGCCGCGCTCGATCACCTCGGGCATCTGCCGGTAGAAGAAGGTCAGCAGCAGGGTCCGGATATGGGCGCCGTCGACGTCGGCGTCCGTCATGATGACGATCTTGTGGTAGCGGATCTTCTCGATGTTGAAGTCGTCGCGCCCGATGCCGGCGCCGAGGGCGGTGATCAGGGTGCCGATCTGGTCGGAGCCCAGCATCCGGTCGAACCGGGCCCGCTCGACATTCAGGATCTTGCCGCGCAGGGGCAGGACGGCCTGGTTCTCGCGGTTGCGCGCCTGCTTGGCCGAACCGCCGGCGGAATCGCCCTCGACGAGGAAGATCTCGGACTTGGCCGGATCCTTCTCCTGGCAGTCGGCGAGCTTGCCGGGCAGGGAGGTGATGTCGAGGGCGGACTTGCGCCGGGTCAGCTCCCGGGCCTTGCGCGCCGCCTCGCGGGCGGCGGCGGCCTCGGCGATCTTCTGGACGATCATCCGCCCCTCGGCGGGATGCTCCTCGAACCAGGTGGCGAGACCCTCGCCCACCAGGCCCTCGACGGCGGGGCGGACCTCGGAGGAGACCAGCTTGTCCTTGGTCTGGGAGGAAAACTTGGGGTCCGGCACCTTGACCGAGAGCACGCAGGTCAAGCCCTCCCGGGCGTCCTCGCCGGACAGGCTGACCTTCTCGCGCTTGGCCGCACCGCTGGTTTCGGCATAGCCGGAGATGATCCGGGTCAGGGCGGAGCGGAAGGCCGCCAGGTGGGTGCCCCCATCCCTCTGCGGGATGTTGTTCGTGAAGCAGAGGACGTTCTCGTGATAACCGTCGTTCCACCACAGGGCGAGGTCCAGCTCGACGGTGTCGCGCCGGCCGCGCACGACGATGGGCGCCTTCATCAGGGGGGACTTGGCCTTGTCGAGATGGCGCACAAAGGCCTCGACCCCGCCGTCATAGTGCAGGATCTCTTCCCAGGGCTCGGCCTCGCGGTTGTCCCGCAGGCGGATGTGAACCCCTGAATTCAGGAAGGCGAGCTCGCGCAGGCGGTGCTCCAGCGTCCGCCGGTCGAAGTCGATGAAGGCGAAGGTGTCCCGGGAGGGCAGGAAGGTGACCTCGGTGCCGGTCAGGGGCTCGCCGGACTCCCGCAGGGGGGAGGCGCCCGTCACGGCGAGGGGAGAGACCGCATCGCCGCGGCGGAACATCATCTCGTGGGCCTTGCCGCCCCGGTGAACCGTCAGCTTCAGCCAGTCCGAGAGGGCGTTGACGACGGACACGCCGACGCCGTGCAGGCCGCCTGAAACCTTGTAGGCGTTCTGGTCGAATTTCCCGCCGGCGTGCAGCTGGGTCATGATGACCTCGGCGGCCGAGACGCCCTCGCCCTCGTGGATGTCGGTGGGGATGCCCCGACCGTCATCGGTGACGGTGCAGGAGCCGTCGGCGTTGAGGATGACCTCGACCCGCGTCGCGTGCCCCGCAAGCGCCTCGTCGATGGCGTTGTCCACGACTTCGTAGACCATGTGGTGCAGGCCCGAGCCGTCATCGGTGTCGCCGATGTACATGCCCGGCCGCTTGCGGACGGCGTCCAGGCCCTTCAGGACCTTGATGGACTCCGCGCCATAGGCGGCGGCGGCTTCCTCCGGCGTTTCGGAGGCGGGTTCGGCGGGGGTCTGGAATTCGTCGGTCATGGGGTGTCCGCAACAGCCAGCAGGGAGCCCTCGACCCGGAGCCTGAGGGCGCGGCCCGCAAGCTCTTCGAAGAGGAGATCGTCCGTGCCGGTCAGGAAGGCCTGAAGCCCGAGCGCCTCGATTTCGTCGAACAGAGCGGCCCGCCGGCGGCGGTCCAGATGCGCTGCGACTTCATCCAGCAACAGTACAGGCGCCGGCGCTGATTCGGCACGGGAAAGACGCGCCGCCTGGGCCAGAACCAGGTTCAGGACCAGGGCCTTCTGCTCGCCCGTGGAACATTCGGCCGCCGGCCGTCCGTGCTCGGCGTGGATCACCGACAGGTCGCCCCGGTGCGGCCCGGTCAGGGACCGGCCGGCGGCGGCGTCGCGGCCCCGGGCGGCGGCGAAGGCGGCGAGGAGGGCCTGCTCGAGGGCCCGGCCGGTCTCGCCGCCTGCAGCCCGGCGTTCCCACTCGCCAAGGGGTGCGAGGCGGGCCTGGGGGAAGGGCCTGTCCCCGCGGCCGTCGATCTCGGCCTGGAGGGCGGAGAGGGTGCGGGCCCGGGCCTCCGCCAGCCGGGCGCCGCTCTGGGCCAGGCGCGTCTCCAGTGCGTCGAGCCAGACCGGATCCGCGGGACCGTCGGTGAGCAGGCGCAGGCGCTCGCGCAGGGCCTTCTCATAGGCCTGGGCGCGGGCGGCGTGGTCGGGTTCCGCGGCATAGACGAGACGGTCCAGAAATCTCCGGCGCTCGCCCGCCGCCTCGAGAAAGAGCCTGTCCTGGGCCGGGGTCAGCCAGGCCGGACGGATGAGGTCGGTGAAACGGGCCGGCGAAACGGCCTCGCCCTCCAGGCGGGCCGCCCGGCGGGCCGAGGCGGGCGTCTCGACGCCGACGCCCAGCTGGACCGGCTCGCCGTTCACCTCGAGCCGGACGGACACGGCCCAGGCGCGACCCGTGGACTCTTCCGGAGACCGCCGGCCGATCTCCGGCAGGGCGGCGTTGCGAAGGCCGCGGCCCGGCGACAGGAGGGAGACGGCCTCGAGGATGTTGGTCTTGCCGGCGCCGTTCGGTCCCGTGAGCACAACGGTTCGCCCGTCCAGCGGGATGTCCGCCCGCGCATAGGAGCGGAAGTCGGTGAGGGACAGGCGTGTGAGGACCGAGCGCACGGGCCCAGTCTATAGACGGTTCGCGGCGGCGGGGTGAGGGCCGTTGGCCCGGTCAGACCCGCAGGGGCATCAGGACATAGCGGACGTCGGGATCGGTGGGGTCCAGGACCAGGGCGGGATCGTTGGGTCCGCCGAACCGGAACTCGGCCTGGTCGGCGCTGATCTGGTCGGTGACGTCCAGGAGATAGCGGGCGTTGAAGGACAGTTCGAAGGCGTCGCCGTCATAGTCGACCTCCAGCTCCTCGACCGCCTGGCCCGCCTCCATGTTTCGGACGGTGAGGGTCAGACGACCGGCCTCGATGGACATGCGGACCGAGCGGCTCTTCTCGGCGGAGATGGTGGCCACCCGGTCGACAGCCCGGGCGAACAGCTGGTTGTCGACCATCATGACCCGGGAATTGTCCCTGGGAATGACGCGGGCATAGTCCGGGAAACTGCCGTCGATGACCTTGGAGGTCAGGGCGGCCGCGCCGAGATCGAAGCGCACCTTCTGGGGACTGACGGCAAGGTCGACGCTCTCTCCGGCGTCGTCGAGCAGCCGGCGCGCCTCGCCGATCGTCTTGCGGGGCACGATCACTCCCGGTGCGCCCGCGGCGCCTTCCGGCGCCGGCATCTCGGCCAGGGCCAGCCGGTGTCCGTCCGTGGCCACGGCGCGGAGTCGGGCGACCCCGCCCTCGGTGACCGTGTGCAGGTAGAGGCCGTTGAGATAGTACCGCGTCTCTTCGGTGGAGATGGCGAAGCGCGTGCGGTCGATCAGTCGGATCAGGTCGTTGACATCCACGGAGATGCGGCTCGACAGGCCGTCGGCGGACATGACCGGAAAGTCCCCGGCCGGAAGGACCGGCAGGCTGAACCGCGACCGGCCGGCCGAGACGGCCAGGCGAGGGTCTTCCCCGGTCCAGGCCAGGGTGACCTCGGCGCCCTCGGGAAGCTTGCGGGCGATCTCGTAAAGGGTGTGGGCGGGGGCGGTGACCTGTCCGGCCTGTTCAACCCGGGCCTCGGCCTCGTCGACGATCTCCATGTCGAGATCGGTGGCGGAGAAGCTCAGTCGCCCGCGCTCGGCGGAAAGCAGCACGTTCGAGAGGATCGGGATGGTGTTCCGGCGCTCCACCGCGCTCTGGACGTGGCCCAGGGCTCTCAGCAGGGCGGCGCGCTCGATCGTCAGCTTCATCAGTCGGATCCGATGTGGGCCGGGATGGGATCGGGGTGACCGAATCCGCCCCGGGAGGTGGATTCCGGACTTTAATCATTTGTCAGTCCGGGGAAAGGGGGCGAGGTCAGGCCCGCGTGTCGAGACGCGATCCAGGAGCCTCGCCGGCCTCGCCGGCGCCGGATGAATTGCGCGAGGCGACGACCACCATGGCCGGCCGGACCAGGCGGCCGAGCAGTTCGTAGCCCGGCTGGAGACACTGGATGACCGACCCCGGAGACAGGTCGGGGCTGTCCTGCTCCATCATGGCCTGGTGAAGATGGGGATCGAAGCGATCGCCGGCCGAGGGCGTCACCGACTTCAGGCCATTGGACTCAAAGGCGGCCAGCAGGGCCTTCTGGGTCATCTCGACGCCGACGACGAAGTTGCGGACCGCGGCGTCTTCTCCTGCCGGCGGAGCGGCGAGGGCCCGGCCGAGGGTGTCGGCCACGCCCAGCAGATCCCGGGCGAACTTCTGGATGGCGTAGGCCCGGGCGTCGTTGGTCTCGCGTTCGGCCCGGCGGCGAATGTTCTCGGCGTCGGCGGCGTAGCGGAGCACCTGCTCCTTCAGGGCGGCGACCTCGGCTTCCAGGGCGGCCAGCGCTTCGCCCTCGCCCCGGGCGCCTTCGGCCGCCAGGGGCGTCTCTTCGGGGGACTGGGTTTCCTCGGACATGACTTACTCAACCTCTTCTGGCCTTGCCGGCCGGCGGATGCAGATGCGCCGGGGGCGTCACCCGGCTTCAGACCCCGGCCATCTGCGACAACACCCTCGCGGTATAGTCCACGAGGGGGATGACGCGGGCGTAGTTCAGCCGCGTCGGGCCGATCACGCCGATCGCTCCGAGCAGCTTCTTCTGGCCCGAAATATAGGGCGCCGCAATGACGGCGGAACCGGAGAGCGAGAAAAGCCGCGTCTCGGCGCCGATGAAGATGCGTACGCCCTGGGCCTCGCGAACCCCGTCCAGCAGGCCGATCAGCTGTTCCTTCTGCTCGAGGTCGTCGAACAGCATCCGGACCCGCTCCAGGTCATCCAGGGTTTCCCGGTCGGCGAGCAGGTTCGCGCGGCCGCGGACGATGAGGGCGCGGTCCCGGCCCTCCCCCCCGCCCCAGACGGCGAGGCCCTCCTCCACCAGCCGGGCCGCCGCGACGTCCAGCTGCCGCCGGGCCTGCTCCAGCTCGAAGCGGATATCCTGGCCCGCCTCGGCCAGGGTCTTTCCCCTCATCCGGGCGTTCAGGAAGTTCGCGGCCTCCTGCAGGGCCGAGGGGGTGACGCCGGCGGCGAGCTGCATCAGGCGGTTCTCGACGACCCCGTCTTCGAAGACCATGACGGCCAGGGCCTGGTCGCCGCCGAGGACCACGAACTCCACGTGCTTGACCCCCGCCTCCCGCACCGGGGCGACGACAATGCCGGCGCCGCCCGCGAGGCCGGAGAGCAGGGCCGAAGCCTCGCTCAGCATGTCCTCGAAGGAACGGCCGCGACCGGCGAGGCGCTGCTCGATCTCGCGCCGGTCGCTGTCGCCGACGTCGCCGACCTCCATCAGGCCGTCGACGAAGAGCCGCAGGCCCGCATGGGTGGGCAGGCGGCCCGCGCTGATGTGCGGGGCGCCGAGGAGGCCCATTTCGGTGAGATCCTGCATGGTGTTGCGGATCGACGCCGGCGAGAGCTGGACCCCGCCGCGCGAAAGGGTTCGCGAACCCACCGGCTCGCCGGTCTCGAGATAGGTCTCGACCACCCGCCGGAAGATTTCGCGGGCTCGGCTGTCGAGTTCGGCGAGGGTCGGCCCCCGCGGGAGGAACTGGCCGGTCACGGTCTGGTGTCCCTGTTTCCGGTCGGGCATGGACGCGCACCCGAGCATACACGATAAGCACCCACCCCGCCGGCGCAAGTCGCCGGAAGCCCCGCCACATCCTCCAGGAGCCCGCCAGAGCCATGACCGCCAACCGCCCCTTCGGCCGCGCCGCCGACAGCCTGAGGACCGTGACCCTGGAGACAGGGGTGAACCGCTATGCCGAGGGTTCCTGCCTCGTCGCCTTCGGGCACACCCGGGTTCTGGTGACTGCAAGCGTCGAGGAGCGGGTTCCCCCTTTCCTGCGCGGCCGGGGCCAGGGCTGGGTGACGGCGGAGTACGGCATGCTGCCCCGGGCCACCCACACCCGCGGCCGGCGGGAGGCCGCCGAGGGCAAGCAGTCCGGCCGGACCCAGGAGATCCAGCGCCTGATCGGACGGTCCCTGCGGGCGGTGGTCGACATGGCCGTTCTGGGCGAGCGCCAGATCTCCATCGACTGCGATGTCATACAGGCGGATGGCGGCACGCGGACGGCGGCCATTACCGGCGCCTGGGTGGCGCTGCGCCAGGCCACCGACCTGCTCGTCCGGGAGGGCCTGATCCCGCGGTCGCCCCTTGTGGACCAGGTGGCGGCCATATCCTGCGGCGTCTGCCAGGGGGTTCCGGTTCTGGACCTCGAGTACGAAGAGGATTCCAACGCCGAGGCCGACGCCAACTTCGTTCTGACGGGGGCGGGGGAGATTGTCGAAATCCAGGCCACGGGCGAGAAGCGGGGCTTCACCCGGGGGGAATTCGAGGCCCTTTACGGCCTGGCGGAAAAGGGGATTGGTGAACTGTTCCGGATCCAGCAGGCTGCGGTGGCGGCGGCGGGATCCTGATGGGGACACGGGCGACCCCCTGGAGGGTCGCCCGCTCCCGGCGCCGGTCCGTCGTCGGGAGAGACAGCGGCGGCCGGCGCAATGGTCGCCGGAAGGCGGGCGATCAGAACCGGGCGTTGAGGAGATGCCGGAAGGCGGAGGGCGAGAGGCGGGCGATCTCCTCGGCGAACGGCATCATCAGGCCGTCGAGAAAGGCCTCGAGCCGGCGCAGCAGGCCGCCGAACAGGGGGGCTTCGCGGATGTCCATGACGTGGGCCATGGCTTGCTCCTTGTGCGTTGCAACAAATTGTTGCGCTGCACATAGGCCGAAGCGCGGGAGCCTGCAAGGTCCGGCGCCGTGCGGAGGGGCGAAAATTGTTGCGCTGCGGCAGGGATGAGGCGCAGCGCTCAGGCGCGGCGCTCTTCGGGCTCCCGGCTGAGCAGGTCGCCGGGCTCGCAGTCGAGCTCCCGGCACAGGGCCTCCAGGGTGGAGAATCTGAGGGCCCTGGCCTCGCCGTCCTTCAGAATGGCGAGGTTCGCGGCGGTGAGGCCCGTGCGGTCCGCTAGCTCCGCCAGCGACATCCGGCGCTGGACAAGCAGGCGGTCGAGGGTGACGCGGATCGGCATCAGATGGTCAGCTCCGCTTCCCGCCTCAGGCGGGCGCCCTCCCGGAAGACCTCCGCCAGCACCACCACCACCAGAACCGAGAACCAGGCGGTCAGGGACAGGTTGGGCCGGTCCGGCGCGGCGGGAGGCGGCAACAGGGCGCCGAGGATCCAGACCGCATATCGGACCAGCTCCAGCCAGGCGAGCCCGATGGCGACGACGCGGAGCCGTGTGACGTTCTCCGGATGGAAGGGATCGCCGGCCTTGAGGGTGGCGAAGATTTCCCGAAGGCGACTGACGATGACCTGCACCCCGGCGACGAAGAGGAAGGCCGTCAGCAGGCGCACGAGGACGACGGCCCAGGCCTGAAGCGGGTCCAGTCCTTCGAACAGGGCCAGACGGGCGAAGGGCAGGGCGGGATTGACGGCGGCGAGGACGCCGTAGAGGAGGCTTGCGGCCAGGATCGCGAGCACGACAAGTAGCAGGATCCAGACGAGGTCGAGGACCGTTTTCAGGAAGCTGGAGAGTGAGCCCGGACCCAGGGCTCTCATGGTCGGCATTTCGGCGCCCCCGTTCCGTTGCGCTCACCGGGCCCTTATGTCGCGGAAACTCTGGAATCCGCGTTAAATTGTCGTAAGGGCCATGACGGGCCCCGGAGATCTGCATGGCGATCAGACTTGAAGCCGGGTCCCGGCTGGTGGTGGCGACCCACAATCCCGGCAAGGCGCGGGAGCTGTCGGAGATCCTCGAGGGGCGGTACCGGCTTGTCACGGCGGGCGAGCTGGGCCTTTCCGAGCCCGAGGAGACGGAGGCCACCTTCACCGGCAACGCCCTCCTGAAGGCCCGAGCGGCGGCGGCGGCCAGCGGCCTGCCGGCCCTGGCGGACGACTCCGGGCTCTCCGTCCTGGGGCTGGACGGGGCGCCAGGCGTGGTTTCGGCCCGCTGGGCCGGGCCGGGCAAGGACTTCGCCCCGGCCATGGCGCGGATCGAGCGGGAGCTTGCGGAACGGGGCGAGACCAACCGCCGGGCCTACTTCACCTGCGCCCTGGCCCTGGCCTGGCCCGACGACCTGGCGGTGGTGGCCGAGGGCCGGATCGACGGCGACCTGGTCTTCCCGCCGCGCGGGGACCGGGGCTTCGGCTACGACCCCGTCTTCCGGCCCGACGGCCACGATCTGACCTTCGGCGAGATGGACCCGGCGGCCAAGGACGCCATGAGCCACCGCGCGCGGGCCTTTGCCCGGCTGAAGGCGGCGCTGGCTTGACGGACGACGCCGCCGCACCGGGCTTCGGGGTCTATGTCCACTGGCCCTATTGCGGACGGATCTGTCCCTATTGCGACTTCAACGTCCACCGCGACCGCCGGCCCGGTGAGGCGGCCCGGCTGGCGCAGGCGATCCTGCAGGACCTCGCGCGGCGGCGGGAGGTGACGGGCCCGCGGCGACTGACCTCGATCTTCTTCGGCGGCGGCACACCCTCGCTCATGGACCCGGAGGCCGTGGGCGCGGTGATCGCCGCCTGCCGGACGCTCTGGGACGCGGACCCCGACCTGGAGGTCAGCCTGGAGGCCAATCCCACCGACGCCGAGGCCGGCCGCTTCGCCGGCCTCGCCGAAGCCGGTGTGAACCGCCTGTCCCTGGGCCTGCAGTCGCTGGAGGACGAGGCCCTGGTCCAGCTGGGCCGCAACCACGATGCGGCGGCGGGCCGCCGGGCGACGCAGACGGCGCTGAAGGTCTTTTCCCGAGTCTCCATCGACCTGATCTACGCCCGGCCCGACCAGACGCCCCAGGCCTGGGCGGCCGAGCTGGACGCCGCCGTCGCCCTGGGGACCGGCCATGTTTCGCCCTACCAGCTGACCATCGAGCCGGGCACAGCCTTTGAGCGGGCCGTACGGCGCGGCCGGCTGAGACCCCCGGCTGACCCGCAGGCGGCCGACCTGTGGGGAGTGACCCAGGACCGCCTCTCCGCCGCCGGCTTCGAGGCGTATGAGGTCTCGAACCATGCCCGCAGCCCCGCCGACCGCTCGCGTCACAACCTGACCTACTGGCGGGGCGGCGACTGGCTGGGGGTGGGCCCCGGCGCCCATGGGCGACTGACCCTCGACGGCGTGCGGACCGGTCAGGCCTGCGCAGCGCGGCCCGCCGACTACATCGCCGCCGCAGACCGGGGCGAGGGGGCGGGAGAGATCGAGGTCCTGTCGCCCCGGGACGCCGCCGTCGAGCGGGTGCTGTCGGGGCTGAGGCTGGCGGAGGGGGTGGATTTCGGGGCGCTCGACGCCCTTGGCCTTTCGGCCGGGCATGCAGAGGTGCGCGAGCTCGCATCGCAGGGCCTGCTGGCCGAAGACCCCCGGCGGCTGAGGGTGACGGACGACGGGCGCCGCCTGCTTGACGCCGTCCTGGAGCGCCTGCTCGCACGCTGACCCGGCGCCTTGCAAACGCCGCACAAAGCCGCGAAGGCTTGCCCATGAGCCGCCGCCCGCCCCCGCCGCCCCTGTCCGACGCCCCCCTGGCGCCCGGCCTCTACCTGGTGGCGACCCCCATCGGGAACCTGCGCGACATCACTCTGAGGGCCCTGGACATCCTGTCGGCAGCGGACCTCATCCTGGCCGAGGACACCCGGGTGACGGGCAAGCTTCTGGCGGCCTATGGCGTGTCCAAGCCCATGGCCCGCTACGACGACCACGCCGGCGGGCGCACCGCGCCCCGGGCCCTGGCCCTTCTGGAACAGGGGGGGCGGGTGGCCCTGGCCTCCGACGCGGGCACGCCCCTCGTCTCGGATCCGGGCTTTCCCCTGGTGCGGGAGGCCATCGCCCTGGGCCTGCCCGTCTTCGCCGCGCCCGGCCCCTCGGCGGCCCTGGCGGCCCTGATCGTCTCGGGCCTGCCCGCCGAACGTTTCCTCTTCGCCGGCTTCCTGTCGCCGAAGTCGGCCGCCCGCAGGCGGGAACTGGCCGAACTGGCGGGGATCCGCGCCACCCTCATCCTGTTCGAGGGGGGCAGCCGGCTGAAGGCCAGCCTTTCGGACATGGCGCAGGTGCTGGGTCCCCGACCTGCGGCCGTGGCCCGGGAGATGACCAAGCTTCACGAGACCCTGGTGCGGGGTCCCCTGGACGTCCTGGCCGCCGACCTGGCCCTGGACCATCCCCTGGGCGAGGTGGTGATCGTGATCGCCCCCGGCCGGGAGGAGGCCGCCACGGCGGACGACGCCGACGCGGCCCTGGCCGAGGCGTTGACCCGGCTCTCCCCCGGCGAGGCGGCCTCGGAGGTCGCGAGGGCCCTGGGTCTGCCGCGCCGCGAGCTTTACCGCCGGGCCCTCGACCTGAAGGCCGACGGATGAGGGCCGCGGCGAGGCCCTGGCGGCGCCGGCTGGGCGCCCGGGCGCGGACCGGCGGCCGCCGCGCCGAATGGATCGCCCTGATCTGGCTGATGCTGAAGGGCTGGCGCATACTGGGCTTCCGCCTGAAGACCCCCCAGGCCGAGATCGACATCCTGGCCCTGCGCGGCCCCGTCCTGGCGGTGGTGGAGGTCAAGTCCCGGGCCAGCCTGGAGGCGGCCCTGGAGGCCGTGGGCCCCGACCAGAGGGAGAGGCTGAGGCGGGCGGGCCAGACCCTTGCGGCCCGGCGCGCGGACCTGTCGGGCCGCACGGTTCGGCTGGACCTGGTGGCCCTCGCCCCCGGCCGGCGCCCCCGCCATCTGGCCGACGCCTGGGCGGGGCTTTGACGGGCGGGGCTTTGATGGGCGGGGCTTTGACGCCGCGCCGCCGCCGCGTGCTAGAAGGCCCTCTCAGAGGGAGCCCGCCATGAAGCTGAACGTCGCCGTCCAGATGGACCCGCTGGAGCACATCCGCATCCAGGGGGACTCCACCTTCGCCATGATGCTGGAGGCCCAGGCCCGGGGCCACGACCTCTTCGTCTACACGCCGGACCGGCTGGCCCTGGAGGGCGGAACCCTGATGGCCCGCGGCCGCTCCGTCCGGGTCAAGGACGTCCAGGACGAGCACGCCGCCTTCGGTCCCTGGGAACAGCGCAACCTGTCGGAGGCCGACGTGGTGCTGCTGCGCCAGGATCCGCCCTTCGACATGGCCTACATCACCACCACCCACTTCCTGGACGCCATCCACCCGAAGACCCTGGTGGTGAACAACCCGACCGAGGTGCGCAACGCGCCGGAAAAGCTCTACGTCACCACCTTTCCGGGCGTGCAGCCGCCGACCCTGGTGACCTCGGACGTGGAGGCCCTCTACGACTTCCGCGCCCGGCACGGGGACATCGTGCTCAAGCCGCTCTACGGCGGCGGCGGCTCGGGCGTGGCCCGTCTGCTCGCGGACGACCCCAACCTCGACGCCCTTCTGGACCTGCACCGGATGATCGGCCGCGAGCCTGTGATCGCCCAGAAGTTCATCCCGGCGGTGACCAAGGGCGACAAGCGCATCCTGCTGGTGGACGGCGAGCCGGTCGGCGCCATCAACCGGGTGCCCGCGCCGGGTCAGATCCGCTCAAACCTGGCCGTGGGCGGCCGGGCCGACGCCGTGGAGCTGACCGCCCGCGACCTCGAGCTCTGCGCCATCATCGGCCCGCAGCTGAGGGCCCGGGGCCTCTTGTTCGTCGGCGTCGACGTGATCGGCGACTACCTGACCGAGATCAACGTCACCTCCCCCACCGGCGCCCGCGCCCTGAAGCGCCTGTCGGGGATCGACGCGATCTCGGCCCTCTGGGAGGTGATCGAGACGAAGCGTGCGGGGAGCTGAGAGGGGCGCGCCCGAGAGATCGCCACCGACCCAGGGCCGCATCCCACTGTTTTGCAGAGCTCGAGGCTATTGAAAGGTTGTGTGGCTTGCGGCGGGCAGTTTAAGCTCTATTGCGTCCCTTCTCTCCTTGGGCTTTATTGATTGCAACGGAGGGGGTGGGATCTATGCGCGCATTGATTTTGGCGTTTTCGGCGTTTCTGCTATTCGGCTGTAACCAGCATCAGATGTTGGAGAAAATCTCAACGCCCTCTGATCAAGCCTTAGCCAAGAGTTACATAGCCGATTTGCAAGCGGGAAGACTGGACGTTATCGAGAGTAAGCTCGATCCTAGCCTCAGGAATCCCGAAGTGAGAAGAATACTTGTCGCTGCGGCTGAAATTCTCCCGGAGGGGCCGCCAACTTCGGTGAAACTCGTCGGCGCCCAAAGGTTTATATATCCGTCCTTTACTCGCGTGACCACGACCCTCGAGTATCAGTGGGGTGACAAGTGGTTCCTGTGTAACGTCACAATCAAGAAGTCGGCGACAGCCCAGACCATTCTCGGAATGCACGTCAATCTGCAGAAAACGTCGCTGAAGGCGCAGACCAAGTTCACTCTGAAGGGCAAGAGTGCATCGCAGTATGCGATCCTGGCGGGTGCGATCCTCGCCTTCTGTCTGACAGCGTTTGCACTCGTGGATTGTATCCGCATGAAGGGAATCCGCCGCAAATGGTTGTGGATTATATTCATCATAGTCGGATTTGGTCTTCTTTCGGTGAACTGGTCTACTGGCGTGGTAAGTTTCAAGTTGCTCAGTGTCAGCTTGTTCAGCGCCGGCTATTTTGCTCCACTTTACGGTCCATGGACAATCTCAATGTCTGCACCTGTGGGTGCAATCATCTTCCTTCTGCGGCGGCGCAAACTCCGATCGACGCTTCAGCCGACCGCCCACGTCGGGTGACAGGAATGCGCGCGGGCGCCCTCCTGCCCTCGTTCCGCCCAGGTGTACAGGATTGATGTTCGATTTTTGTTCTTGTCTGTCGGCAAGCGACGTGATTGTCTGAGAGCGGGGAACGGGGCGCAGCGCAAGGAGAGCGCATGGCCGCCCGCGTCATCACCCTGGCCTTCCTGGGCGTCGAGGCCCGGCCCGTCGAGGTCGAGGTCCAGCTGACCGCGGGCGAGCAGAAGTTCGTCCTGGTGGGCCTGGGCGACAAGGCCGTGGCCGAGAGCCGCGAGCGGGTGCGGGCCGCCTTCGCCGGCCTGGGCCTGGCCATGCCGGGCCGCCGGATCATCTGCAACCTGGCCCCCGCCGACCTGCCAAAGGAGGGCAGTCATTACGACCTGCCCATCGCCCTGGCCGTGATGGCGGCCATGGGGGTGATCCCGCCCGACGCCCTCGAGGGCTGGGCGGCCATGGGCGAATTGTCCCTCGACGGGCGCATCACCGCCTCGGCGGGCGCCCTGCCGGCGGCGGTGGCGGCGGGGGCCCTGGGCCTGGGCCTGATCTGCCCCGAGGCCAGCGGGCCCGAGGCGGCCTGGGCGGGGTCGACGCCGATCCTGGCGCCGCCCAGCCTGGTGGCCCTGGTCAACCACTTCCGCGGAACCCAGGCGCTCTCGCCCCCGGAACCGGGCGCCCTGACCGAAGGCGCTCCCGCCCCCGACCTGCGCGAGGTGCGCGGCCAGGAGACCGCCCGCCGGGCCCTGGAGATCGCCGCCGCCGGGGGCCACAACCTCCTGCTGACCGGTCCGCCCGGCGCCGGAAAGTCGATGATGGCCGCCCGCCTGCCGGGCCTCCTTCCGCCCCTCTCGGCCGCCGAGTTACTGGAGACCTCCATGGTCCATTCGGTGGCCGGACTGATCGCCCGGGGCGAGCTGACCCGGGCCCGGCCCTTCCGCGCCCCGCACCATTCGGCGACCATGGCGGCCCTGACCGGCGGCGGCGCGCGCATCCGCCCCGGCGAGGCCTCCCTGGCGCACAATGGCGTACTGTTCCTGGACGAGCTGCCGGAGTTCAGCGCCCAGGCCCTGGACTCCCTGCGCCAGCCCCTGGAGACCGGCGAGATCACCGTGGCCCGGGCGGCCGGACACGTGCGCTACCCGGCCCGGTTCCAGCTGGTCGCCGCCCAGAACCCCTGCAAGTGCGGCAAGGGGGGCGAGGGACGGGGCGCCTGCGGTCGGGCGCCGCGCTGCCAGGTCGACTACCGGGCGCGGGTATCGGGGCCCTTCCTGGACCGGATCGACCTGCAGGTGGAGGTCCCCGCCGTGCGCGCCGCCGACCTCGCCCTGCCCGCCGCCGCCGAGGGATCGGCCGAGGTCGCCGCCCGGGTGGCGGCGGCGCGCCAGGTCCAGGTCCGCCGGGCCGCAGAGGCGGGCAGGCCCGAGACCGAGGCCGCCAACGCCCGGGCCTCAGGCGACTGGCTGCAGGCCATCGCCGACCCCGAGCCGGACGCCCGGGCCCTGCTGACCCGCGCCGCGGACGCCGCGGGCCTCACCGCCCGGGGCTGGAGCCGGGTCCTGCGGCTGGCCCGCACCCTGGCCGACCTGGAGGCTGCGCCCGGCGCGCCTTCCCCGCCCGTCGGCCGCCGTCATGTCGCCGAGGCCCTGGCCTATCGGGGAGTCGGCGGAGGCGCCTGAGGCGCCGGATGATTCGACAGGAAGTTCACCCCGCCCCTTGACGGTCCATTAAGCGAAGGGCGGCATGCTCAAACCATGATCCACGCCGTCAGACCTTCGTTCGACGCCGACCCCGCTGCAGCCCGGGACCCGGGCCGCGGCGAGCAGGCGGCCGCGCCGGTCACCATCGAACAGCTGGCCAGCCTGAGCCACGAGTTCCGGACGCCGCTCAACGGCGTCATCGGCCTGGCGCGCCTTCTGGAGGCGACCACCCTTTCCGGGGAGCAGCGCAGCTATGTGGACGCCCTGAGGGAGTCCGGCGAGCATCTCCTGGGCCTGGTGAACCAGCTTCTCGACTTCGCCCGGCTTGGCGCCTCAAGCGTTGAGATCGTCAACGAGGAGGTTTCGCTGGAGGACCTCCTGAGGGGCGTCTGCGAACTGACGGCCCCTCGCGCCATCGAAAAGGGGCTTGAGATCGGCTGGTGGACGGCGCCGGGACTGGGCAGGATCCGGGCCGATGAGAGCCGGCTACGGCAGGTGCTGCTCAACTATATCGGAAACGCGATCAAGTTCACCCGGTCGGGAGGGGTCATTGTGTCTGCGGCGCCCGCAGGGCCGGGCCGCATCCGGCTGAGCGTGCGGGATACGGGCCCCGGCGTCGCCGAGAACGATCGCGAGCGAATCTTCGAGCCCTTCATACAGTTGGACCCCCGGGTCGACGCTGTAAGCCTGGGCGGGGCAGGCCTCGGCCTGGCCATCGTCCGCTCACTGGCCACTGCGCTGAACGCCGCGGCGGGGGTGGACTCCGCCACGGACGGCGGCGCCGACTTCTGGCTGGACTTCCCTGCAGCGAAAGCGGGCGGCGCGCCGAGTCGGAACCTGGCCCGCCGCAGGGTCGGGGTCATCAGCCCCTGCCTTGTGGTCAGGGAGGCCGCAAACCGGCAGGTCCTGGCGCGGGGGGGCGAGGCGGCCGGGGCCGCCGGACTGGAGGCGCCACCGGCGGACGCAGAGGTGCTGCTGGTCGATCACGCCCTGGCGCCTCAGGCCCCGCCGGATGACCGGCCGGCCATCATCCTTCTGTCGCCAGAGGACCGGACCCAGATCGAGATCTACAGACAGCGTGGATTCGCCGGCTATCTCATCAAGCCGCTGCGCCCCGGCTCCCTGGCCGAACGTGTCCTGGCCGCGGCCGGAGCCGGCAAGCGGAAGGAGTCGCTCGATGACCGGATCGCCCCTGCGGTCGCCCTAGGCATCCGGGTCCTGCTGGTCGAAGATCACGCCATCAACGCCCTGCTGGCCACGGCCATGCTGACCCGAGAGGGTTGTTCGGTCGATCACGCCGGCAGCGGACCCGAGGCCATGGCGGCCGTCGCGGTCGGCGCCTATGACCTGATCCTGATGGACATGCGCATGCCCGGCATGAGCGGACTGGAGACCGCACAGGAAATGCGCGCCCTGGGTCTCTCGACGCCCATAGTCGCCCTCACCGCCAACGCCTTCGAGGATGACCGGCAGGCGTGCCTCGCCGCCGGAATGGACGAATTCCTGGTCAAGCCCCTCTCGGGAGATGCACTGAGGCGAATCCTGACCCGCGTCGCCAGCGGCTGGAGCCCCGCCACGGGACAGCATCAACTGGCCTGACTGGCGGTCAGAGGGCGCGGCCGGGACCGCTGGACGTCGGCGCCGGCGCGCGCCAATCTGGCCTCGCCGCGCACCAGGCGGTCATGCGGGCGGTTCCATGAGCGAGAATGCGGCGCCGGAGAGCAGGGAGGAGCGGCTCTCGACCCTTCAGGCCCTCGCGGTCTTCCTGGAGCGGCGGTCCCTGGTGATGCTGGCCCTGGGCTTCGCCTCAGGTCTCCCCAACCTGCTGATATTCGACACGCTCTCGGCATGGCTGCGCGACGCCGGCCTGTCCCTGGAGGTGATCGGGGTCTTCAGCCTCGCCACCCTCGCCTACTCGGTCAAGTTTCTCTGGGCGCCCCTGGTGGACCGGGTGGCCATACCCGGCCTGACCCGACGCCTCGGACGAAGACGTTCCTGGATGCTCGTCTGCCAGGGCCTGATCATGGCCGGGCTCCTGGCGATCTCCGGAGTGGATCCGGCGCAGAGCCTCTGGGCGATGGCGAGCCTGGCCGTGCTGGTGGGCTTTGTCTCGGCGACCCAGGACATCGTCATCGACGCCTGGCGGATCGAGGCGGCAGGCCCGGAGCGGGCGGGGGCCCTGGCGGCCGCCTACCAGTGGGGCTACCGGATCGCCATCATCCTGGCCGGGATCCTGCCCCTTGTCCTGAGCGACAGCCTCGGCTGGGGCGGCTCCTACGCCCTGATGGCGGCGCTGATGCTCTGCGGGGTTGCAGGGGTGCTGGCGGCGCCGAGGGACGCGGCCAGGGAGGTCGCCGCCGGGGAGGGCGCCGCCGGGGAGGGCGCCGAAGCGCCGGCGACCGAGCGCGCGGGCGAGACCCTTCCCCGCCCCGGCCGGGACGCCCTGGAGTGGACGGGGCGCGGAGCGCTCCTCGCGCTGGCGGTGATCCTCCTGGGCTCCGGCCTGTCCGGGGACCCGATCCTGATCACGGCGCCGCTCTCCTTCACCGGCCTCGAGGGAGCTGCCTCCGCCGTCTCCGGGCTCTGGGAGGCCAAGCCCGCCGGCGCCATCGCCCAGGTCGTCGTCGCCCTGGGCGGACTGGCCCTCCTGGCCGGTTCGGTGATCCCCCTGCCGGGCCGGCCGAGCCGCCCTGGCCGGATTCTCTTCCGGGCCCTGGGCGAGCCCCTTGCGGACTTCATGCGGAGACACCGGGGAACGGCCGCTCTGATCCTCGCCCTGATCTGCGTCTATCGGCTGCCCGACTTCGTCCTGAACATCATGAACCCCTTCTATCTGGACCTTGGCTTCTCCAAGCTGGAGATCGCCGAGGTGCGAAAGGTTCTGGGGGTGGTGATGTCCCTGGCCGGCGTGGCTCTCGGCGGCCTGGCGGTGGCGCGGCTGGGTCTGATCCGGTCCCTTGTGATCGGGGCCTTTGCAGGGCCGATCTCGAACCTGGCCTTCGCCTGGCTGACCCTGCAGGGCGCCCAGGTCTGGGCCCTGGCGGCGGCGATCAGCCTGGACAACCTGGCGTCGGGGTTCGCCGGGACCTGCCTGATCGCGTACATGTCCAGCCTGACAAGCCGCGGGTTCACCGCCTCCCAGTACGCGCTGTTCTCATCGCTCTACGCCCTGCTCGGCAAGCTTGTCGCGTCCCAGTCGGGCCGGTTCGTGGAGGCGGCGGCGCGAATGTCGGACGCCGGCGGTCCCACCGCCGCCCTCGGCGCCCTTCTGGGTCCGATTCCGGCCGGCGGCCTCGCCGAGGCCGCTCTGAAGTCGGGCGTCAGCGCGACCGGCCTCGGCGCCGGATACATCGCCTTCTTTCTTTACTCGGCGGTCCTCGGAGGGCTCGGAGTGGCCCTCGCCCTCGCCGTGGCCGCCCGGGAAGGGCCGGCCGGCCGGCCGGGACACCGGGCCGATCCGGACTGAGGTCAGCTTCCGCCGTGCTTCGCACGCTCGATGGCCTGGCGGATCAGTTCGCCCGTCTCCTCCGGGTCGGCCCAGCGTCCGACCTCGGACACCTTGCCCTTCTCCAGATCCTTATAGTGGGTGAAGAAGTGGGCGATCTGCTCGGTCAGGATGCCGGGTAGGGCGCGCCAGGAATCGATGCCGGCGTAATAGGGATGGAGCTTGTCGACCGGGACGGCCAGGACCTTCTCGTCGTCCCCCGCCTCGTCGACCATGATCAGGCAGCCGATCGGCCGGCAGCGGATGATGGCCCCGGTCGCCACCGGGGTCGGCCCCACCACCAGGATGTCGATCGGGTCCCCGTCGCCGGAGAGGGTGTGGGGGATGAAGCCGTAGTTCCCGGGATAGAACATGGCCGTATGCAGGAAGCGGTCGACGAACATGGCGCCGGACGCCTTGTCGAGCTCATACTTCACGGGAGCGCCGCCCTGGGGGATTTCGATCAGGGCGTTGACGTCGTAGGGCGGGTTCATCCCGACGGGAATCCGGGAAATGTCCATGTCGGCGGCTCCTGGAGGGGAAGGTCGGTGGGGCCGTTGCTATGGCCCAAAGCGGCGGCCGGCGGAAGGGGCTGACAGCCGCCCGGATTCCGTCTATAAGGCAGTTCACATCGTTTGTGGCGTTGGATGACGTCTGCGAGCGGCGGGCTGCGGCCCGGCCGCTTTTTTGTTGGTTCGAAGGCGCGCCGGAAACGGCGCGAAGAGGCGGAATGCGCAGCAGGACGGCGGAAGACGCCCGACTTCTGGATCTGCTCGACCCCGTGGCGGAGGCGACGGGGTACGAGATCGTGCGCCTGCGGCTGATGGGCGGAGACCATGCCCGGCGTCTGCAGGTGATGGCCGAGACGCCTGCCGGCGAGATGACCATAGATGACTGCGCCCGCCTGTCCCGGGCCCTGTCCGAGGTGCTGGACGCTGCCGATCCCCTGTCCGGGGACTATACCCTGGAGGTCTCCACGCCGGGCGTCGATCGCCCGCTGACGAGGCTCAAGGATTTCGAGACCTTCGAGGGCTTCGAGGCCCGGATCGAGCTGGACCGCATGGCCGAGGGCCGCAAGCGTTTCCGGGGCGAACTGGCCGGGGTCGAGGGCGACCAGGTCGCCGTGAACCTCGAAGGCGAAGCCGAGACCGCGCTGATCCCCTTCGCCTGGATCACCGAGGCGAAACTCATCCTGACAGACCGGCTGATGGAGCGGGGCGCGCAGGAACGCGCCCGGCGGATGGCCGACGGTCAACCCCCTGATCCCCATGAGGAGAACGCCCCATGAGCCCCACCGGCATCGCCGCCAACCGCCTGGAACTGCTTCAGATCGCCGAAGCCGTCGCCCGGGAGAAATCGATCGACCGGGAAGTGGTCATCTCGGCCATCGAGGAAGCCATCCAGAAGGGCGCCCGCGCCCGCTACGGCGCCGAGCATGACATCCGGGTGCGGATCGACCCCAAGTCGGGCGAAACGACGCTGAAGCGCGTGATCCGGGTCATCCCGGACGACGAGACCTTCACCGATGAAGACGGCCTGCCGGTCGAGCCCATCGGCGTCCGACGCCTGTCCGAAGCGCTGCGGGACGACCCCGAGGCCTTCGTCGGCAAGACCTACGAGGAAATCCTGCCGCCCTTCGAATTCGGGCGGGTGCAGACCCAGATGGCCCGCCAGGTGGTCACGGGCAAGGTTCGGGAGGCTGAACGCGAACGGCAGTACGAGGAGTTCAAGGACCGGGTCGGGGAGATCATCAACGGGGTGGTCAAGCGGGTGGAGTACGGCAACACCGTGGTCGACCTCGGCCGGGGCGAAGGGATCATGCGCCGTGACCAGTCCATCCCGCGCGAGAACTTCAACATCGGCGACCGAATCCGGTGCTACATCTATGACGTCCGCCGGGAGACCAAGGGGCCCCAGATTCTGCTGAGCCGGGCGCATGGCGGCTTCATGGCCAAGCTGTTCGCGCAGGAAGTCCCCGAGGTCTATGACGGCGTCATCGAGATCCGCGCCGTCGCCCGAGATCCGGGCAGCCGGGCCAAGATGGCCGTGGTCTCCAACGACAGCTCCATCGACCCGGTGGGCGCCTGCGTCGGCATGCGCGGCAGCCGGGTCCAGGCCGTGGTGGCCGAACTCCAGGGCGAGAAGATCGACATCATCCAGTGGAGTCCGGACGAGGCCACCTTCATCGTCAACGCCCTTGCGCCCGCCGAAGTGTCGAAGGTGGTGATGGACGAGGAGGATGAGCGGGTCGAGGTGGTGGTTCCTGACGAGCAGCTCTCCCTGGCCATCGGCCGGCGCGGCCAGAACGTGCGGCTCGCTTCCCAGCTGACCGGCTGGCAGATCGACATCATGACCGAGAGCCAGGAAAGCGAGCGCCGCCAGCGCGAGTTCGCCGAGCGCACCGCCCTGTTCCAGGAAGCCCTGGACGTGGACGAGGTCATCGCCCAGCTGCTCGTGACCGAGGGTTTCGCCACCGTCGAGGACGTAGCCTATGTGGACGCCTCGGAAGTGGCGGCGATCGAGGGTTTCGACGAGGAAACCGCCGAGGAGATCCAGGCCCGGGCCCGCGACCACCTGGAGCGCGAGGCCGCCGAGCTGGACGGCCGTCGCCGAGAACTGGGGGTCGAGGATGGCCTGCTGGAGATCGAGGGCGTGTCTCTGCCCATGGCGGTCGCCCTGGGCGAGGGCGACGTCAAGTCGGTGGAGGATCTCGCCGGCCTGGTGCCCGACGACCTGCGCGGCTGGTACGAGACCCGGAATGGCGAACGGGTGCGGGAGGCCGGGATTCTGGAATCCTTCGGCCTGGACGCCGGCGACGCCGAGGCCCTGATCCTGCGCGCCCGCGTCGCCATGGGCTGGATCGAACCCGCGCCGGAGGAGGTCGAGGAAGAGATCGAAGCCGAGCTGAGCGAAGAAGACATCGTCTTCGGCCAGCCGGGTGCGCGCGAGGCCTGAACCGGGGGTGAACCGTCGCGCGACCACCTCGCCGCCGCCCGGCCCCGGAGCGCCGCGGACTCACGCAGAGGCCTCACGCCAGAGCCGTGACCTTGTTTCCGGCGAGGTGCGCCGGCGGGAAGCCATGATCAGGTTCGCGGCGGGCCCGGACGGCCGGGTGACGCCGGACCTGGCGGGGCGGCTTCCGGGCCGCGGGCTTTGGGTGGCCGCAGACCGGGCTTCGGTGGAGTCGGCCGCCCGAAGGGGGCTTTTCAGTCGCGCGGCGCGGACCGCGCTGAAGGCGGACCCGGAACTGGCGGATCAGGTGGAGCACCTCCTGCTGCGCCGGCTTCTCGACGGACTGGGCCTTGCCCGTCGGGCCGGAGAGGTGGTGTTCGGGTTCGAAAAGGTTCAGTCGGCGCTCTCGGGCGGACGCGTCGCCTGGCTGGTGGAGGCTGCGGACGGAGCGCCGGAGGGGCGCCGGAAGATCCTCGCCGCGGCGCGGAAGGCGGCCCTGGAGCCCGGTCTGGCGGCGCTCTGGACGGGGGAAGAATTGAGTTTGGCCTTGGGGGGCGAGAATGTGATACACACCGCCTTCCTTGCGGGACGGGGCGCCGACCGTTGGACAGTGGATGTCCAGCGGCTTTCAGGCTTCCGGCCCCTGGTTCCGGCGTCCTGGACCGAGATGACTCCCTCGGCCTCCGGGGCGGGGACTCCAGCCTGAGGCATGGGATTGTGAAGTGGGCCGGAAATGTCCGGCCGGATGTAAAGCGAGCGCATGAGCGACGAAAAAGACAACGGCCGTCCTTCCGCCCCCGGCGGACGCCAGCCCCTGACCCTGAAGCCGCGTCTCGGCGCCGGCTCGGTCAGCGCCGGCACGGTGAAGCAGAGCTTCAGCCATGGCCGCTCGAAGACCGTGGTCGTCGAGACCAAGCGCGCCCGCACCGCGGGTTCGGGGCCCGGCAATCTGGCCGCGCCCTCGCCGTCGGAACGCCGCGGTCCTGCGCCGGCGGCGCCGCGCCCTGTCGCGCCGGCGTCCAGCGCCGACGGCGGCCTCTCCGCAGATGAATTGAAGGCCCGGCAAAGGGCCATCGAACTCGCCCGCGAGCACCAGGCCCGACAGGCTGCCGAGGCCCGGGCCCGGGCCGAAACCGCCGCGAGGGCGGAGGTCGCCGTCCGCGCGGCCGCGGCGCAGGCGGAAGCCGCCGCCGCGCCGGCGCCCGCCCCGAGGGATGGGCCCGCCACGCCGTCCGTCGCCGCTCCGGCCGAGGCGTCGTCCCCGCAGCCGTCGCCAGCCCCCGCCGCCCCTGCTGCGGCGCGGCCTGCGGGCGAGGCGGGACGGACGCCGGCTCCCGGCCAGACCCGGACCTACGAACCCTCCCGCGAACGGCGGGATGACCGGCCGACCACGACGACCTACCGGCCCGAGCGCCCGCAGGGCCGCTTCGAGAACACCAGCTTCGGGCAGCGGTCGCCTCGCGCCGATCAGCCCCTCCGCGACCGCGGCGGACCGGAACGGCCCCGGGACGGCGACCGCGGACCGCGTCCGCCGCGCCCCGCCGCGCCGGGCGGGGAGACCGTCCGTTACTCGGCCCTGGCGCCCCGCCCCGCGCCGGGCGCGCGGGACGGGGCTCGTCCGGGAGGACCGCGACCGCCGCGTCTGACGCCTGCGGCCGCGCCCGCAACCCCGGAGATTCAGCGCGCAGCACGCCAGGCCCCGAGGCCTGGCTCCCAGACCCTCGACCGGCGCACCGACGAGGACGAGGATACGCGCCGCAAGGCCGCCAACGCGGCCGGCAAGCCGATCAGCCGCGCCAAGGGCGCCACCCAGCGCCGCGAGGGCCGCCTGACCATCCAGGCGGTGGCCGGGGACGACGAGGGCGCCGTCGAGCGGATGCGGTCCCTCGCCTCGGTCCGCCGGGCCCGGGAGCGTGAGCGCGAAAAGCGCAAGGGCGGGGTCCAGGAGCAGGCGCGGGTTGCCCGCGAGGTGGTCATCCCGGACGTGATCACCGTGGCGGAGCTGTCCAACCGGATGGCCACCCGCGGCGTGGACGTCATCAAGTTCCTGATGCGCCAGGGCATGATGGTGAAGATCAACGACGTGATCGACAGCGACACGGCAGAGCTGATCGCCACCGAGTTCGGCCACACCGTGAAGCGCGTGTCCGACTCTGACGTCGAGGAAGGCTTCCTCGGCGCGGAGGATGTCGACGAGAACATGGAGGCGCGCGCGCCCGTGGTCGCCGTCATGGGCCATGTCGACCACGGCAAGACCTCGCTGCTCGACGCGCTGCGCCAGGCCGACGTGGCCGGCGGGGAACATGGCGGCATCACCCAGCATATCGGCGCCTACCAGGTGAAGCTGCCCGACGGCCAGAAGGTGACCTTCCTGGACACCCCCGGCCACGCCGCCTTCACCGCCATGCGGGCCCGGGGCGCGGACGTGACGGACATCGTCGTCCTGGTGGTCGCCGCCGACGACGGGGTCATGCCCCAGACGATCGAGGCCATTCAACACGCCCGGGCGGCGAAGACGCCGCTCATCGTGGCCGTCAACAAGATGGACAAGCCGGATTCCAATCCGACCCGCGTCATCAACGAGCTCCTGCAGCATGAAGTGGTGGCCGAGAGCCTCGGCGGCGATACCCAGATCATCGAGGTCTCGGCGCTGAAGAAGACCGGGCTTGAGAACCTCATCGAGGCCATCCTGCTGCAGGCTGAGGTGCTTGAACTGAAGGCCAACCCGGACCGGACCGGCGAAGGCGTGGTCATCGAGTCCAAGATCGACCGGGGTCGCGGCGCCGTCTCCACGGTTCTGGTCAAGCGCGGTACGCTGAAGCGCGGCGACATCGTGGTGGCGGGGGCCAACTTCGGTCGTGTCCGGGCGCTCCTGAACGAGCGTGACGAGCAGGTGCCCGCCGCAGGCCCCTCCGAGCCCGTGGAGGTTCTCGGCCTCGACGGCGCTCCCGCACCCGGCGAGGCCTTCGCGGTGGTGGACTCAGAAGCCCGCGCCCGCGAACTGACCGAGTACCGGATCCGCCTGAAACGCGAGAAGGCCGGGGCCCCGGTGGGCGGCGGCGTCTCCATGGCGGACTTCATGGCCAAGATGCAGGACAAGAAGATCTCGGAGATGCCGGTCATCATCAAGGCCGACGTCCAGGGGTCCGCGGAAGCCATCGTCGGCTCCCTGGACAAGCTGGCCACAGATGAGGTCCGGGCCCGGGTCATCCTGTCCGGCGCCGGCGCGATCAGCGAAAGCGACGTCATGCTGGCCAAGGGGTCGGGGGCGCCCATCCTGGGCTTCAACGTCCGCGCCACCAGCCAGGCCCGCCAGCTCGCCGAGCGCGAGGGAGTGGAGATCCGCTACTACGCCATCATCTATGACCTGCTCGATGACGTGAAGGGCGTGATGTCCGGCCTGCTGGCGCCGGAGCAGAGGGAAACCTTCCTCGGTAATGCGCGCGTCCTGCAGGTCTTCGACATCACCCGCGTGGGCAAGGTGGCCGGCTGCCGCGTCACCGAGGGCGTGGTCCGGCGCGGCGCCCGCGTCCGGATCGTGCGCGACGACATTGTCGTCCTCGAGCTGGGCGTCCTTCAGACCCTCAAGCGGTTCAAGGAAGAGGTGGCCGAGGTGGGCAACGGCGTCGAGTGCGGCATGGCCTTCCAGGGCTTCCAGGACATCCAGGAAGGCGACATCATCGAGTGCTTCACCATCGAAGAGGTCAAGCGCAGCCTCTAGGATGCGCCCAAACGGGGAGGTCCATGCTCAGACGCCTCGTCCTCTTCGGGCTCCTCGGGCTCCTGGCGGCCTGCGCGACCTCCAGCCGTCTTGAGGCGGCCAATGACGTCCACGCCCTGCTCGTGGCGATCCGGGACGAGGACCGGCAGGCCTTCGACGCCCGCGTAGACCGGGAGGCCCTGAAGGCCGAAATCGCCTCCCGACTGGCCCGGGAGGCCTCCCACCTGAAGGTCGACGGCCTCGACCTGGGCCGGCTCGGCCTCGTAGCGGCTCCCGCCCTCGCCAGCCTTGCAGGGGACGCCCTGATCCAGCCGGGGGTCTTCCGCCAGGTGGCCGAGGCCTATGGCTACACCCGGGACAAGCCGATCCCGGGTACGCTGGCCATCGCCAGCCATCTCAGGGCCCTGCCCGATGGACGGGTCTGCGCCGCGCAGCGAAGGGATGGCCCCTGCGTCCTCATCTTCAGTCGGTCGAATGCGGGCCGGTGGCGACTGAGCGGCTTCGAGGGCGACCTTTCCTCTCTCAAGATCCGGCTCTGATGGAGGCCTGCATGGCCTGGGAAGACGCCCTGTCCGCCTGCGAGCGGTTCGACTTCGAGGATGGCCCCTGGACCCGCCCGGTCTGGCGCCGCGGGAGCGGACCCGCCGTCATCATCGTCCATGAGATTCCAGGCCTCCACCCCTCGTCATCCGCTTTGCGGACCGGGCGGCGGACATCGACGCCGCGCCCGGCGACATGCCGCCCCACTCGGTCCTGACGCTGCAAATGCGGGAGGACGGTCCGACCAAGGCGGCGGAGCAGAAGGTCATCGCCTTTTTGCGGTGGCGCACGAGCGCCTGACCCGGCCTCCCGCTGGACAGCGGCGTCGCACCCGACTAGAACCCGCCGCCTTTCCCCGAGCCCGCGTCCGATCCGCGGTCCGGGCCAGCCATCCGGGACCTTCCCATGAAACGACACACCGGCGCCGGTCGCGGCGCCCCGGCCGGACCCTCGCAGCGACAGCTGCGGGCCGGAGAACTCATACGCCACGCCCTGGTCGAGATCCTGCGCGAGGAGGAGATCGCGGATCCCGACCTGGCCGGCGTCTCGGTGACCGTGACCGAGGTCCGGATGAGCCCGGACCTGCGCCACGCCCATGCCTTCGTCGAGCCCCTGGGCGGGGCGGACGCGGATCGCATGGTCTCCGCCCTGAACCGCCACGCCCGGTTCCTCAGAGGGCGTCTGGGCCGGAGCATCGACATGAAGTTCACCCCAGACCTGCGGTTCATCCACGACGAGAGCTTTACCGAGGCGGCGCGAATGGACGCCTTGTTCCGGGATCCGAAGGTCGCACGCGACCTGGGCCCCGAAGATACCGACGACGAGGCCTGAGATGGGTCGCCGCAAGAGCGGAGAGGCTGTCTCCGGATGGATCTGCCTGGACAAGCCCTATGACCTGACGTCGACCCAGGCGGTGGGCCGGGTCCGGCGACAGTTCAACGCCCGCAAGGCCGGGCACGCCGGGACCCTTGATCCCCTGGCCACCGGAATCCTGCCCATCGCCCTCGGGGAAGCGACCAAGACGGTCAGCTTCATGATGGAGGCGGGCAAGACCTATCGCTTCACCATCGCCTGGGGGCGCACCACGACTACCCTGGACCGCGAGGGCGAGACCAGCGCCGCCTCGGACTCGCGCCCGACGGCGGCCGAGGTCGAGCAGGTCCTGCCGGACTTCGTCGGCGAGATCGACCAGGTCCCGCCGGCCTACTCCGCCATCAAGGTGGACGGCGAGCGCGCCTACGACCTGGCCCGGGCGGGCGAAGCTGTGGAGCTGGCCCCCCGGCGGGTGGTCATCCACACCGCCAGGGTGACCGCTGCGCCGGACCCCGATCATGTCGAGATCGAGATCGACTGCGGCAAGGGCGTCTATGTCCGCTCCCTGGTGCGCGACCTCGCCAAGCGGCTCGGCGCCTGCGGCCATGTCAGCGCCCTGAGGCGGACCCGGGTGGGCCCCTTTACGGAGGCCCGGGCGATTGGACTGGAAAACCTTGAGGATCTGGGGCATAAGGCCCGCCTCCTGGAGGCCCTGCTTCCGGTCGAGACCGCTCTGGACGACATCCCGGAGCTGGCCGTGACCGCAGAAGACGCCTTCAGGCTCAAGCAGGGACGGCCCATCGTTCTCGTTCCCCGACAGGTTGACGACCTGAGGACCCGGCTTCCGGCCGGCTCCCGGACCGTTTCGGCCATGGAGGACGGATCGCTGGTGGCGCTCTGCGAGATGCGGATGGGACGGCTCGAACCCGCCCGCGTCTTTCACCTCTGACCAGAGCGGGGACCTTACGATGTCGATTACGCTGGAACGCAAGGCGGAACTCATCCAGACCCACGGTCGCTCCGAAGGCGATACCGGGAGTGCGGAAGTCCAGGTGGCCATCCTGTCCGAACGGATCGCCAACCTGACCGAGCACTTCAAGAGCCACAAGAAGGACAACCACTCCCGTCGGGGCCTGCTGAAGATGGTGTCCCAGAGGCGTCGCCTTCTGGACCACCTGAAGGCCTCCGACGTCGCCCGTTACCAGGCGATCATCGAGAAGCTCGGCCTGCGCCGATAGTTCACGGGGCCCCGCAAGGGGCCCTGGCCACATTCACCGCCGCCCCCGCGACAGGCCGGGGGACCAGGGGCGGTGCGCGGAGGCCCATTCGGGGGTCTTCGTCCTACGTCGGGGGTTCCAAAGAAATCCTCACCGCGCCTGTCGTTCCTGGAGAGGATTTCGGTCGTCCGACACCCTGTCCGCCCCCGCCGGGAATACGCCCGCGGGACAAGAAAGAAGCCAAATGTTCGATATCAAGAGAAAGACCATCGAGTGGGGTGGTCGCGCCCTGACCCTCGAGACCGGCCGCATGGCCCGTCAGGCCGACGGTTCCGTCCTGGCCACCTATGGCGAGACCATGGTCCTGGCCACCGCCGTCTACGCCAAGAGCGCCAAGCCCGGGCAGGACTTCTTCCCCCTGACCGTGAACTACCAGGAGAAGTACTACGCCGCGGGCAAGATCCCGGGCTCCTTCCCCCGCCGCGAGGCCGCGCCGAGCCAGAAGGAAACCCTGACCTCGCGCCTGATCGACCGTCCGATACGGCCGTTGTTCGTCGAGGGCTTCAAGAACGAGGTCCAGGTGGTCGCCACCGTGCTGGCCCATGACCTTGAGAACGATCCCGACATCGTCGCCATGGTCGCCGCCTCCGCAGCCCTCGTGCTGTCCGGCGCACCCTTCATGGGCCCCATCGGCGCGGCGCGCGTGGGCTACGCCAACGGCGAGTACATCCTGAACCCGACCCTCGACCAGATGAAGGAGTCGGCCATGGACCTGGTCGTCGCCGGCACGAGCGACGCGGTCATGATGGTGGAATCCGAAATCCAGGAGCTCTCGGAAGAGGTGGTCCTGGGCGGCGTGACCTTCGCCCACAAATCCATGCAGGCGGTGATCGACGCCATCATCGAGCTGGCGGAGCACTCGGCCAAGGATCCCTTCGAATTCACCCCGGACGATACCGAGGCCCTGAAGTCGGAAGCCCGCAAGCTGATCGGCGCCGACCTGGCCGCCGCCTACAAGATCGTCGCCAAGGGCCAGCGGCACGACGCTGTCGGCCAGGCCAAGGCCAAGGCTGTCGCCGCCCTGGCCAAGTCCGAGGCCAACCCCTCCGGCGCCGACAGCCAGAAGCTGGCCGGCGTGCTGAAGGAGCTCGAGGCCGCGGTCGTCCGCCGCAACATCATCGAGACGGGTATCCGTATCGACGGCCGGACGGTGGACAAGGTGCGGCCGATCGTCTCGGAAGTCGGCGTGCTGACCCGGGCCCACGGCTCGGCCCTGTTCACGCGCGGCGAGACCCAGGCCCTGGTGGTCGCCACCCTCGGCACCGGCGACGACGAGCAGCTGATCGACGCCCTGGAGGGCAAGTACTACGAGCGCTTCCTGCTGCATTACAACTTCCCCCCGTTCAGCGTCGGCGAGACCGGACGGATGGGCGCCCCCGGGCGGCGGGAAGTCGGCCACGGCAAGCTGGCGTGGCGGGCTGTCCGTCCCATGCTCCCCAGCCATGACGAGTTCCCCTATACCCTTCGCCTGGTGTCGGAGGTCCTGGAGTCCAATGGATCGTCGTCGATGGCGACGGTGTGCGGCGCCTCTCTCGCCCTGATGGACGCCGGCGTGCCCCTGAAGAAGCCCGTCAGCGGCATCGCCATGGGCCTCATCCTGGAGAAGGACGGCTTCGCCGTGCTCTCGGACATCCTGGGCGACGAGGATCACCTCGGCGACATGGACTTCAAGGTGGCCGGCACCGAGGACGGGATCACCTCCCTCCAGATGGACATCAAGATCGCCGGGATCACCGAGGAGATCATGCGCAAGGCGCTGGAACAGGCCAAGGGCGGCCGCCAGCACATCCTGGGCGAGATGGCCAAGGCCATGGAGGCCCCGCGCACCCAGCTCGGCGAGTTCGCCCCCAAGATCGAGACCATCAAGATCCCCGTGGACAAGATCCGCGAAGTGATCGGCTCGGGCGGCAAGGTGATCCGCGAGATCACCGCCGAGACCGGGGCCAAGGTCGACATCGGCGAGGATGGCACCATCCGCATCGCAGCGGCGGACCAGGCCAAGATCGACGCCGCCCGCGACTGGATCAAGTCCATCGCCTCGGAGCCTGAACTGGGCGCCATCTACACCGGCAAGGTCGTGAAGATCGTCGACTTCGGCGCCTTCGTGAACTTCTTCGGGGCCAAGGATGGCCTGGTCCACGTGAGCCAGATCTCAAAGGACCGCGTGAACAAGGTCTCCGACGTCCTTCAGGAAGGCCAGACCGTGAAGGTCAAGCTCCTGGGCTTCGACGACCGCGGCAAGACGCGTCTGTCCATGAAGGTGGTCGACCAGGAGACGGGCGAGGATCTCTCCAAGAAGGAAGACGCCGCGCCGGAAGCCGAGGACTGATCCACCGATCCAACAGGAACATGTGAGGGGCGGCGGGAGCGATCCGGCCGCCCCTTTTCATATCCGGCGCGCCGGGGTAAGGCGGAACAGGGTCCGCAGTTCACCCAGGCGTCGCCGCCCCGCAAGGGGAGCTAAACCTGCGCAGGCAAACGTCTTCCCCGTCTGACGCTCTTCCCCTGCGCCAGGTCGAAGCCGGCGACCCCGACACAGCCCCCCGGGCCAGGCGCAGCACGAGGACGCGTGATGCCCAGAACCTTCCTGCCTTTTGCAGTCGACGATATCTCGGCCCTGGCCCGATCCCTCCGAAGCCAGCTGGCCGCCCGGACGGATCCTCCGGGGCACGTCGAGATGCTGAACATGCTGGCCCGCGCGGCCGGCGCCCGGAACTTTCAGCACTTCCGGGCGCAGACCGCCGCAGAGCCTTCACCCCCGACGCCTGAGACCGGGCCAGAGCCGGACCTCACCCTGGTGGAACGAACCGCTCGCCATTTTGACGACCAGGGACGCCTCGCCACCTGGCCCGCCAGGACCTCCTTGCAGTCCCTCGCCCTCTGGGGCCTGTGGGCCAGGATCCCGGCGGACGCCATCTTTTCAGAGATCGAATTCAACCACAGGCTGAATGTCGTCAGCCAGATCGGCGATCCCGCCCTGCTGCGCCGTTCGATGGTCCATGCGGGCCTTGTTTCGAGAACGGATGACTGCCGGGACTATCGGCGGGTGGAGCGACTTCCGACGCCGGAGGCGCTGGCGCTGATCCGCCGCCTGTCAGCGGGCTGAGCCGGGGCTCAGCTTCTCAGTTTACGGATGATCGCATCGAGATCCCGGGCAAGGACGACGTCCTCCTGCTTGAGGGCCTCAATCCGTCGAACGGCGTGCAGGACCGTTGTGTGGTCCCGGCCGCCGAACCGGCGCCCGATGTCCGGCAGGGACCGCGTGGTGATCTGCTTGGCGATCCACATGGCCGCCTGGCGCGGCCGCGCCACGATCCGCGCCCGGCGTTCCGAGACGATGTCGGCCTGCTTGAGACCATAGTGCTCAGCCACGGCCTTCTGGATCTGATCGACCGTCACCCGCTTCTCATTGCAGGCGAGGTGAGGCCGCAGGATCGCCTGCGCCTCGTCCAGGCCAAGCCGGGCGATATCGCCGCCCACGCGGGCGATCAGGGTGTTGAGGGCGCCTTCAAGCTCCCGGACCGAGTCCGAGAAGCGGTCCGCCAGGAACTGGAGAACTTCACTCCGGACCGACGGCAGGAAACCTCCCGCCTGGGCGAGGATAGCGAGCTTCCGCTCAAGAATGCCCAGACGAAGGGTGCGGTCGGCAGGCTCGATGCCGCAAACAAGACCTGACTGAAGGTGAGACCGGAGTCGCGGCTCCATCTCGGACAGGTCCGACGGGGAGCGGTCCGCCGTGAGGACGACGCGCCGGCCATCCTCGATCAGGGCGATGAGGGTATGGAAGAGCTCTTCCTGCGTGTTCTGCTTGCCGGCGACAAAATGAACGTCGTCGATCAGGAGAAGGTCGGCGTTCCTGAGCTCCGCCTTGAAGGCAGCGGTCTGTCGATCCTGGATCGCCCGGACGAATGTCGAGGTGAACCTCTCGGCCGTCAGATAGACGACCCGGCGCGCCTCTCCTGTCTGCATGGCCTCCCACGCGAGGGCGTTGAGGAGGTGCGTCTTGCCGAAGCCATAGGGTCCATGGAACAGGACGGGGTTGAAGTGACCATCGGCCCAGGACGCCACCCTCCGCGCCACCGCGAAGGCGAACTCGTTGGAAGGCCCGGGGACGAAGGTCTCGAAGCTGAAGCGCTCCTGCAGGCCCTGAAGCCGCCCGCCCGACGGGGGAGGAACAGCGGTGGAGCCAGACGCTGGCGCAGGTGCGGGCGCCGGGTCCGCTGACGATCTGGCGTGCGCGGTCCCTGCGGGCGTCGCCGGCGCCGCGGATGGAGCCTGAACATCCCGCCACGTTCCTGCACCCTGCCCCTCAAACTCCATCTTGGACTTGAGGGCGAGGCTGCGCCCCATCGGATCGTTCTGGGCCCAGAGCTCACCGATCCGACGCCAGGCGTGGCGGCGAATCCAGTCACGGGCCACCCCTGTGGCGGCCACGAGACAGACGCCGCCGTCCTGCTCGCGCAGCGAGGCCTGGCCGAGCCAGGAACCGAAGGTCGCCTCGCCGAGCTCCCGCCTCAGAACCTGGCAGGTTCTGTTCCAGACTTCGACCGATGCATCATCCTTCGATACGCTCCCGCTCGCCATCACCCCACCCAGTCCTGACCCGTTCTCGCCCACCCGCCGACACTGGCGAGAGAGCGCTCCGCTAAAGCGCAAAAGGACCCTGAAGCTGCCGCGACCCAGGTCGCCAGCTGCTGTCTTTTGATTATTGAGGTCGCTTGGAAAAACGCTCTACGGCCCCAACACTAGTGGCCGGAAAGGGCCGGTCAACGCAGATTCTTTCTCGCTTCAGCGGATATTTTCGTTGACTCCGGGAAAGCCAATTTCCGCAAGGAAGTGCGCTTTTCCTGATCCATATCAGGACGTTTCAGGACCTGTCACAGGCCCGGAAAAACACGAACCAAAAAGGCGAGGCCCCGCCGGGGGCTGGGCCTCTTCTTAAATCAATCCAACGATTTGACGGGCGGTTGACCCGAAAGAGATCGTCCGCCTCAGGCAGCTGACGCCTTGCGCAGGCGGGCGGCGAGACGAGAGACCTTCCTCGATCCGGTGTTGCGATGAACCACGCCCTTGGACACGGCGCGCATCAGCTCGGACTCGGCCTCGACAAAGGCAGTCTTCGCCGCTGCGAGGTCGCCCGACGCAAGGGCCTCGTCGAACTTCCGGAGATAGGTCCGCACTCGGGAGCGGCGCGCCTTGTTGACTTCCGTACGGCGGGCGATCTTGCGGACCGCCTTCCGGGCGCCGGGGTTATTGGCCATGCTTCAGCTCTCTGAGAGGAGACGCCGTCGCCCGTTCAGGACAACGGCCGAATTCGGAGGCGCGGGTATACGGGATGGAGCCCGACCGGTCAATGCGGTGCGCCGTCTCACCGGCCCCTGAACTGGGGCTTACGCTTTTCGATGAAGGCGGCCATCCCCTCCTTCTGGTCCTCGAAGGCGAAGAGGGAGTGAAAGAGCCTGCGCTCCATGGCCACGCCGGTCGCCAGGGTGGTCTCGTAGGCGGCGTCCACCAGCTCGATATTCATCATCACGGCGAGGGGGGACTGGCCGGCGATCTTCCCGGCGGCTTCCAGGGCCTCCGCGATCAGCCGGTCGGCGGGAACCACGCGGGACGCCAGGCCCGCGCGCTCGGCCTCTGCGGCGTCCATCATCCGGCCGGTGAGGATCATGTCCATGGCCTTGGACTTGCCCACCAGCCGGGTCAGCCTCTGGGTGCCGCCTATGCCGGGCATGACCCCGAGGTTGATCTCGGGCTGCCCGAACTTCGCCGTCTCCGAAGCGATGATGAAATCGCAGAGCATGGCGAGCTCGCAGCCGCCGCCCAGGGCGTATCCTGAGACGGCGGCGATGATGGGCTTGCGGCAGGCCTCGATCCGGCGCGCCGCCGGGCCGAAGAAGTCGCTGGCGAACATCTCGGCATAGGACCTGTCCGACATCTCCTTGATGTCGGCGCCGGCCGCAAAGGCCCGCTCGGAGCCGGTGAGGACCAGGCAGCGGACGCCAGGGTCGGCCTCGGCGGCGTCCAGCGCCCGGCCAAGCTCCTCGAGGAGCTGGCTGTTGAGGGCGTTGAGCGCCTCCGGACGGTTCAGGCGGATCAGGGCGACGGCGTCGTGGGCTTCGACGATCAGGGTCTCGTAGGCCATGGGGGTCTCCGGCGGAGTATTCCCGTCGCTTTAGGCGGCGGGGGCGAAAAGGCCAAGGGCGGCGTCACCTCTGGCAGGCGGGACACCAGAAGGTGGACCGGCCGGCCTGGACCCGCCGGCGGATCCGCCCGCCGCAGCCGGCGTTGGCGCAGGCCTCGCCCTCGCGGTCGTAGGCGCGGAAGCTGTGCTGGAAATAGCCGAGGGCCCCGTCTGCGGCGGAGAAGTCCCTGAGGGTCGAGCCGCCCGCCGCGATGGCCCGCTCCAGGACCGCCTTCACCGTGCGGGCCAGGCCGTCGAGGCGGGCCTGCGAGATCCGGCCCGCCGGACGGAAGGGAGAGATCCGCGCCTCATGCAGGGCCTCGCAGACATAGATATTGCCCAGCCCCGCCACCGTGCGCTGGTCCAGGAGAAGGGTCTTGGGGCCCTGCCGGCGCCCTTCGAAGGCCTCGGCCAGCCGACTTCCCCCGAAGGCGTCCGAGAGGGGTTCGGGGCCCATGCCGGCGAACCAGGGATGCCGCTCAAGGTCCGCTGTGGGGACAAGGCCCATGAAACCGAAGCGCCGGGGATCGTGATAGACGATGCGACCACCCTCCTCGGTGTCGAAGATCACATGGTCGTGCCGCGGATTGTCGCCGACCGGATGGTGGAACCGGCCTGGCGCCTGCGTCCCTTCGATCCGGAACCGGCCGCTCATGCCGAGGTGGGCGATCAGGGTCTCGCCGCGGTCGAGGTCGGCGAGTAGGTACTTGGCCCTGCGCCTCAGGGCGATGACCCGGGCGCCGGCCAGGCGCTGGACGAAGCCCTCCGGGAAGGGGAACCTCAGGTCGGGTCTGCGGGCCTCGACGCGCGCAAGGCGGCGGCCCTCTAGCACGGGCGCCAGGCCGCGGCGGACAGTCTCGACTTCGGGAAGTTCGGGCATGGGGATGGCCTCGCACGGCCCGGCGCGCAGGGCAACCGGCGGGCGGGGCGGGGCCGCGTATCGCGTGAAGCCGCTTTCCCGCGGGGCCCCGTCGTTCTAAGAGCCCGGCATGAGCGCGACCTTCGGATTTCGGGACGTCGATCCCCGGGAGAAGCCCGGCCTGGTGCGCGGGGTCTTCGACCGCGTGGCGAGCCGCTACGACCTGATGAACGACGTCATGAGCGCGGGCGTCCACAGGCTCTGGAAGGACGCCGCGGCGGCGCGGCTCAACCCCCAGCCGGGCGAGACCATCATCGACTGCGCCGGCGGCACCGGCGACATGGCCCGGCGTTTCGCCGACCTCGCCCGGCGGGCGCGGAGCAGGCGGGGGGGGCCGGACGCCCGCATCCTGGTGATCGACTACAACGCCGAGATGATCGCCGCCGGCCGTGACAGGGGCCTGGAGCCGGAGATCGACTGGGCCGTCGGCGACGCCCAGCGCCTGCCCCTGCCCGACGCCTGCGCCGACGCCTACGTCATCAGCTTCGGCATCCGCAACGTCACCGACATCCCCGCCGCCCTGCGGGAGGCCCGTCGGGTCCTGAAGCCGGGCGGCCGCTTTCTGTGCCTGGAGTTCTCCCGGCCCCCCGCCCCGGCCCTGGCGCGACTCTACGACGCCTATTCCTTCCGGGTCATTCCTTTCATGGGCGAGAGGATCGCGGGCGACCGGGACTCCTACCAGTACCTGGTGGAGAGCATCCGCCGGTTCCCGGACCAGAAGACCTTCCAGTCGATGATCGAGGCCGCAGGCTTCGGCCGGGCGGGCTACACCAACTTCACCGGCGGGGTCGCGGCCCTGCATCACGGCTGGGCGGTCTGAGGATGCTGGCGGGTCTGGCGGCGGCGGGGAGGCTGGCGGGGGCCGGATGGCGGCTGGCGCGCGCCGACGCCCTCCTGCCCCGGGAGTTACGGCCCCTCTACCCGCCCGCCCTGGAGCGCATGTCGCGGCTGGCGGGGCTCTTCGCCGGCCCGGCGTCCAGGCGCGGCCGGCCCGGCGAGCGCCTCGCCCGAAGTCTTGAGGGCATGGGGCCGGTGGCCATCAAGCTGGGGCAACTCCTGTCCACCCGGGCCGACATCTTCGGGGCGGAGTTCGCCCAGGACCTGGCGAGGCTCAAGGACCGGCTGGATCCCTTTCCCCTGGCGATCGCTCGCCGGGAGATCGCCGCCAGCCTTGGCCGTCCCGTCGAGACCCTCTTCCCGGAGCTCGGCCCGCCGGTGGCCGCGGCCTCGCTCGCCCAGGCCCACGAGGCCCGGCTGCATGACGGCCGCCGGGTGGCGGTCAAGGTCCTGAGACCCGGCATCGAGCGCCAGGTCGAGGTGGACGCCCGGGTCATGAACCTGGCGGCGGGCCTCGCCGAGCGCTTCGCCCCGGATGCGAAACGGCTGGAGCCGCGCACCCTGGCGGCTTCGGTCATCGAGTCCGTCCGGCGCGAGCTGGACCTTCGGCTCGAGGCGGCGGGGGCGGACGAGCTGCGCGCGGTGATGGCGCTCGATGGCTACATGTCGGCGCCGATAGTGGTCTGGGAGGGGGTGGGCCGCCGTGTCCTGACCCTGGAATGGGCGCGGGGGATTCCACTGTCCGACCCGGCCAGCCTCGAGGCGCCCGGTCTCGACCGGCAGGCCCTGGCGACGGGCCTGATCCGCGCCTTCCTGGCCCAGGCCCTGGACCACGGCGTCTTCCACGCCGACCTCCATGAGGGCAACCTCTTCGTCTCGGCGCCGGACAGGATCGAGGCTGTCGACTTCGGCATCGTCGGCCGGCTGGGGCCGGACGAGCGGCGCTATCTGGCCGAAATCCTCTGGGGCTTCCTCCAGCGCGATTATGATCGTGTCGCGCGCATCCATTTCGAGGCCGGGTACGTCCCCGCCCGGCACGCGGTGGGCGACTTCGCCCAGGCCCTGCGCGCCGTAGGGGAGCCGATCTTCGGGCGCACGGCGCGGGACGTGCCCATGAGCCGGGTCCTGATCCAGCTGTTCGAGATCACAGGCCAGTTCGACATGCACCTGCGGCCCGAGCTGGTCCTCTTGCAGAAGACCATGATGACCGCCGAGGGCGTGGCCAGGTCGATATGGCCGGATCTCGACATCTGGACGGCGGCCGACCCGGTCGTGCGGCGCTGGATGGCCCGGGAGCTGTCCCCCGCGGCCCGCCTGAACCGGCTGGGCGAACAGGCCGGGCGCGTCCTGTCCAGGCTGTCCAAGCTCGCGGAGACGCCCCCCGCGCCGCCCGCGCCGGAGCGCCGCGAGGCTTCGGCGGCCGTGATTCTGGCCGCCGCAGCCCTGGTCTCGGCCCTGGCGGCCCTGGTGGTGGCGGTCTCAGCCCTCTGACGGCCGTTCGGATCCGGCCCGGGCGGTGCGGCCCCGGCTTTCCCGCGCTTTCTGCTCCGCCCAGTAGGCCGCCCCCTCGTCTGGACGGAAGAAGGCCCGGGGGTCGCCGTCACGGCTGGCCACGGCGAAGGTGTTGGAGGCGGGATGATAAAGCAGGACATCGCCATTGCGGCGGGTCAGGCGCTCGGCCCCGGCCGGCGGGACGTCGATGAAGGCCCTGGCCTTGCGGACATAGGCCTCGAGGCTGGCGGCGCCAAAGCTTTCGCCGTTGCGGGCGAAGGCCCGGCGGGCGTTCTCCTCGGCCGAACCGCGCCGGCTGGACGTCCAGAGCGGGCGTCCGTCGAGCAGGGGCGCCGGGGCCGTCGCCGCGTCCTGCGACCCCGCGCCGGGGCGATCAGCGAAGACGGCGGCCCCGCCGGCGGCGGCGCTGGCGGCGGCCGGCGCGTCCTCCGAGGACGGACCCGCTTCGGCGCGGACGGCGGAGGGCCGCTCGCAGCCGGCCAGAGCGGCGGCGAGGGAAAGGGCCCCGAGGACGAGCACGACAGGGGTGCGGACGGAACGGTTGGTCATGGTGGTCTCCCAGTGCGCCCGCCCAGGTCGGAACAGAATAGGAACATCGTATCCGGTTTGTCGAGTCCCGTCGTTTTGGCGTAAGAGGCGGGGACGTTGTTGGAGGCTGCCAGGACCCATGTCGGACAGACGGGTGCTATTGATCGTGGGCGGCGGAATTGCGGCCTACAAGTGTCTGGAGCTTGTCCGCCTGCTGCGCGGGCGGGGGATCGCCGTACGACCGGTCCTGACCGAGGCGGGGTCGAAGTTCGTCACCCCCCTGTCCCTGGCGGCCCTCTGCGAGGACAAGGTCCACACCGACCTCTTCTCCCTGACCGACGAGGCCGAGATGGGCCACATCCGCCTGTCCCGGTCGTCGGACCTGGTCGTTGTGGCCCCGGCCACAGCGGATCTGATGGCGCGGGCCGCGGCGGGACTGGCCAATGACCTGGCGACGACCCTCCTGCTCGCCACCGACACGCCGGTGATGATGGTCCCCGCCATGAACGTCCGCATGTGGACGCATCCAGCGACCCGGAGGAACCTTGCGGCCCTGCAATCCGACGGGATCCGCATCGTCGGGCCGGACGTCGGGGACATGGCCTGCGGCGAGACCGGTCCGGGGCGCATGGCCGAGCCCGCTGCGATCTGCGCCGCCATCCTTGAGGCCCTTGGGGCCGGGGCCCACCGACCGCTGGCCGGCCGGCGCGCCCTGGTCACCGCCGGTCCTACAGCGGAACCGGTCGATCCCGTCCGTGTGCTGACAAACCGTTCCAGCGGCAAGCAGGGTTTCGCCATCGCCGGGGCCCTGGCCGCCCTGGGCGCCGAGGTCACCCTGGTGGCCGGCCCTGTGGCCGAACCCACGCCGGCGGGCGTCCGTCGGGTGGACGTCGAGACGGCGCGGGAAATGCTGGCCGCCTGCGAGGCCGCCCTGCCCGCCGATGTCGCCGTCTGCGTGGCCGCCGTGGCCGACTGGCGCCCCGCCGAGGTCGCGGCGGGCAAGACCAAGAAGGTCGCAGGGGCGCCGCCGCCCGAGATCCGGCTGGTGGAGAACCCCGACATCCTCGCCACCCTGTCCCGCAGCCCCGGACGCCCGACCCTGGTCATCGGCTTCGCCGCCGAGACCGAGACCGTCGAGGACCACGCCCGGGCCAAGCTGGCGCGGAAGGGCTGCGACTGGATCGTCGCCAACGACGTGTCCCGGCCCGGCGTCATGGGCGGGACCGAGAACACCGTCTCCATCGTCACCCGCGAGGGGATCGAGCGCTGGGAAGAGGCCCCCAAGGTCGAGGTCGCCCGCAGGCTGGCCGCTCGGATCGCCGCCGCCCTGGAAGGAGAGGCCCCGTGACGCCCGTCGTCGACATCGTGCGCCTGGCGCACAATCCGGACCTGCCCTTGCCCGCCTATGAGACCGCCGGGGCGGCTGGAATGGACCTGAGGGCCGCCGTGCCCGAGGACGAGGCCCTGGTCCTGCGCCCTGGCGCCCGGACCGCCGTGCCCACCGGCCTGGCCTTCGCCCTGCCGGACGGCTTCGAGGCCCAGGTGCGGCCGCGCTCGGGCTTGGCGCTGAAATCCGGCGTCACTGTCGCCAACGCGCCCGGCACCATCGATGCGGACTACCGAGGCGAGCTGAAGGTCCTTCTCGTGAACCTTGGTGAGGAAGACTTCGTCATCCGCCGGGGCGACCGGGTCGCCCAGCTGGTCATTGCTCCGGTGGTCCAGGCGGCCTGGCGCGAGGTGGGTGCCCTGGACGCCACCGCCCGCGGCGCCGGCGGCTTCGGATCCACAGGCGGGCGCTGACCCGCAGCCCAGAACGGAGAGACCCCATGGAGCTGATCCTGGTCCGCCACGGACGCCCCGCCCGGATGGAGACCACCGCCGACCCGCACCTGAACGAGGTGGGGCTGGAACAGGCCCGCCGGGCCGCCGCCTGGCTGGCCCTGGAGCCCATCGACGCCACCTGGTCCTCCACCATGCGCCGCGCGGTCCAGACCGCCGAGGCCTTCGCCGGACTGGTGGGGCATGAGGTCCAGCAGCACCCGGGCATTGTCGAGTTCGACCGCAACTCCGGGGTCTACATCCCCACCGAGGAGCTCAAGAAGGAGAACTTCGCCGCCTGGCAGGCCATGGCCACCGGCGGCCACGGGGTCGACATGGCCGCGTTCCAGAAGATGGTGGTCGACGGCATGGAGGAGATCATCGCCGCCCATCCCGGCGGCAAGGTGGCGGTCTTCTGTCATGGCGGCGTGATCAATGTGTGGGCGGCCCATGTCCTGGGCATCGAACCCC
>NZ_JADCBG010000011.1 GCF_020253645.1 Phenylobacterium sp. | reverse complement strand
GTGGAGCTGGCCGTGGCCGATCCGGACGCCCTGTCGGCGAAGATCCGCCACGCCGGGGCGATCTTCCTGGGCCGGCACACCCCGGAGGCCCTCGGAGATTATGTGGCGGGCTCGAACCACGTCCTGCCGACCAGCCGGGCGGCGCGGTTCTCCTCGGGCCTGTCGCTCTATGACTTCCTGAAGCGCACCTCGCTGGTGAAGGCCGGCGCGGCGGGCTTCGCCGTGCTGGGCCCGCCGACCGTCGCCCTGGCCGAGGCCGAGGGCCTGCCCGCCCACGCCCGCTCCGCCGCCCTGCGGCTGGGCCGTGACGGGTGACGGCCATGCGCGGATTGCTCTAGGATCGGACGGCAGCTTGCGAACCGGACATGGCCGAGCCTGACCGCACCCTCCAGCGCCTGCAGAGCGTCGAGCTGGACCCGGAGTCCCTCGCGGCGGTCTCGCGCGACCAGGAGCAGGAGCGGAAGATCGCCATCTTCGACCTGCTGGAACAGAACTATTTCGCGCCCGAGGGCGCCGCCGGCGGACCCTATGACCTTCACATGGGACTGGTGGAGAACCGGCTGGTCCTGGACGTGACCGGGCGGGACTACCAGCGGCGGCACATCCTGTCGCTGTCGCCCTTCCGGGGCCTGATCCGCGATTATTTCATGATCTGCGAAAGCTATTACCAGGCCATCCGCCAGGCCACGCCGTCGCAGATCGAGGCCCTCGACATGGGCCGCAGAGGTCTGCACAACGAGGCCAGCGAGCTTCTCCAGCGGCGGCTGGCCGGCAAGGTGGAGACCGACCTGGACACCGCCCGCCGGCTCTTCACCCTGATCACCGCCCTGCACTGGAAGGGCTGACCGGTCCACCCGCGCCTCGACTGTCGACCTCGACCGGGGTCTTAAGGTATAGACCCCTGCCTTCCGGCTGGCGGCTCCCGATTCAGGGGGCTCCAGGCCGAGTTCGTCGACCCCTAGTCTGGAGCCTGCATGGCCAAGGAAGAACCCCTCGAGTTTCCGGGCACCGTCAGCGAGGTGCTGCCCAACGCCACCTTCCGCGTGAAGCTCGAGAACGATCACGAGATCATCGCCCACACCGCCGGCAAGATGCGCAAGAACCGCATCCGGGTGTCGGCCGGGGACAAGGTGCTCGTGGCCATGACCCCCTACGACCTGACCAAGGGGCGCATCACCTTCCGGGTCCGCTAGAGCGGCCATGCCGCCCCGGCTGGTCCTGGCGTCGGAGAGTCCGCGAAGGCGGGAGCTCCTGGCCTCCATCGGCCTGACCCCCGACGTCATCGTCCCCGCCGACATCGACGAGACGCCGATGAAGGACGAGCTTCCCCGGCGCCTCGCCGCGCGCCTGGCCGCCGCCAAGGCGGAGGCCGTCGCCGCCCTCCATCCCGACGACTATGTCCTGGCCGCCGACACCGTGGTGTCGGTGGGACGCCGGATCCTGCCCAAGGCGGCGGACGCCAGGGAAGTGGCCGAATGTCTCAGGCTCCTGTCCGGGCGGGCGCATCGGGTCGTGACCGGCGTCAGCCTGCGCGGGCCCGGCGGCCGCCGCGGCGACCGGCTGGTCGAGACCCGCCTGAAGATGCGACGCCTTACGGAGGCCGATATCGTCGCCTACGCCGCCAGCGGCGAAGGCGAGGGCAAGGCCGGAGGCTACGGGATCCAGGGCCGGGCCGGCGCCTTCATCCTGTCTCTGAGCGGCTCCTGGCCGGCGGTGGTGGGCCTGCCCCTGCATGAGACCGAGGCCCTGCTGACGGGGCAGGGTTGGCGACGGCCATGAGCGCGCGTCGGGCCTATCTTGACGAGACTCCCGGCGAGACCCGGGGCCTGATCACCCTCGATGGACGGCCCGAGCACCTGCTCATCCGGCGGGATGATGACGACCCCCGGCTGGAGCCCGGCGCGCGCATCGCGGCCCGGGTGCGCAAGGTCGAGCCGGCCTTCGCCTCCGCCTTTGTCGACCTGGGCGAAGGCCTCGAGGGGATGATGGAGTATCCGCCTGACCGCCGCCCGGTGGAAGGCCAGATGCTGGAGGTGGAGGTTCGCTCGGCGCCCCGGCCCGGCAAGCTGGCGGCGGTGCGGGGGGTGAGGCCTGCCGAGGGTCCTGTCCGACTTCTGGCGTCGGCGCCGGATGTGGCGGAGCGGCTCGCCGCCCTGGTCCGGAGCAAGGAGGTGGTGACGGGCGCGGAGGCGCGTCGGATGGCGGACGCCGCGGAGGAGACGGTGCTCTCCACGCTTCACGTCCTTCCAGGCGGAGGCGTCCTGGCCATCGAGCCAACCCGCGCCCTGGTGGCCGTGGACGTGGACCTTGGGCCCCGCAAGGGACCGGATCCCAAATCCCTCACCCGGCAGCTGAATCTCGCCGCCGTGGCGGAGACCGCCCGCCTGCTCCGGCTGAAGGCGCTGGGCGGACTGGTGGTGATCGATCTCGCCGGTCGCGGCCATGATGGAACCGCTCTTCTGAGCGCCGCCCGCGCCGCCTTCGCCCCTGACAATCCCGGGGTCGCCTTCGGGCCCATCAGCCGCTTCGGAACCCTGGAGCTCACGATCCCGCGACGGACGCGGGCGGCCGCGGACATCCTTCTCCAGCCGGATGGCCGGCCGGGTGAGCGAACCCTCGCCCAGCGGCTGATCCGGCAGGCCGAGAGCGCGGCGGACGTGGAGACCGGCCGCAGCTTCAGGCTCCGTGCGGCGCCGGCGGTTGCGCGCCTTGCCTGGCCCCTGGTCGACCGGCTGGCCGAGCGTCAGGGCGCGCGATTCGAACGGGTCGTTGAGCCGGACTGGCCCCGGGACCGGATCGAGATCGAACCGCTTTGAGTCCTCCGCCCGAAACCCGCCCCCAGAAGCCGGCCTGCCCCATTTGCAGAAAGCCCGCCACGCCGCAGTTCAGACCCTTCTGCTCGTCACGCTGCGCCAATGTGGACCTGCAGCGATGGCTGTCGGGAAACTATGTCCTTCCCGGCGACGAGGTTGAGGACCCGGGCGCCGGCGCCGAGGACGAATCCTGAGGGCGCCTCGCTGGACAGCCCGTCGGGCCTCTTCTATAGAACCGCCTCCGACCCGCGAGGCGTCGCGCCTGGGTAGCTCAGTTGGTAGAGCAGCGGATTGAAAATCCGCGTGTCGCTGGTTCGATTCCGGCCCCAGGCACCATTACTTTTCAAGGACTTAAGCGGCGCCGGTCGGAAACGTTTTCCAATCATCTGCGCGGCGTTTTCCAATCGATGTTCTGGAATCGTTGCTGGACGGCCCCGAGAACCTCGGTCTGGGCGGTCGTCCGGTCGGCGTCGCGGCCGCAGATTCCGGCCATGTGGATCAACCTGTCGCCGATCGCGGCCGAGACCCGCCAGTCGGTTTCCTGCGCCTGCCTGGCGAAGCTTCCGATCGTGTGGCGGGCGCCGTGGAAGGTGCAGCCCTCGCCGAGCTGGCCCGCGGCGGTCGGGCGGCGAACCAGGCGGAAGAACACCGCCCGGTAGCCTGAGGCGGACCATGGCGTCCCCGCGCTGGTGACCGCGATCTGCAGGGCTGCGCCACGGTTCGCCTTGGCGGCCTCGAGCATGGCGTGGAAGACGCCGGTCACCGGGGCCTCGCACAACTCTCCATTCTTCCGGGCCCGCCAGCGCAGGCGCGCGCCGTCGTAGGCGGCCCAGGTCACGCCCAGGGCGTCGCCCTGTCGCATCCCGGCGAAGACCGCGAGGGCGAAGGGCAGGGCGACATGGAAGGGGGCCTCGGCCAGGAAGGCCTCTACCACCGTCGCCGACCGGGCGCGGTTCAGGCTGGCCTCGCCCGAAGGCTTGCGAATCAGCACTCGATGCGCGGCATCGACGGCTCAGCAGGGATTGCCGACCCCGCCGCATCCCGCGCCGGAATCGGCCGCGCGCTGCATCTGGTCGGCGTCCTTGCGGCGCCTGGCTTCCCAGGCCTCCGCGGTGGCGCAGACCTTCCTGCGGAAATGAGACCCCATCTGCTGCACCTGCTCGCAGATCGGTCTGGGTTCACTGACGATCGGGGCCTTTCTGGCGGCCAGAGCCTGCAGCCGTCTGGCCTCGGACGCCTTGGAGGCCGGCGGTTCCGCCGCCTGGGCGGAGAAGACCGTAGCCATGCCGGTGATGACGGCGATGAGGGTCAGGCTCCCCCAAAGCTGGCGGCGTGAGTAGGCATGCCAGGCTCCTGCCCGATCCCGGATCTGCCCCTGACATCCAGCTGTCGCAATTGCGCGAAAACCGGGCCTCAGGCCGCCCCTGGCATCGTTTTCTCCCGCCGGACAACAAATGATCCTCCGGCAGACGGGGCGCGGGCCCTATTCCGCTTGACCGGAGAAAAAGGGGTTGCCAAAGGACACCTGCCGCAAGTCTAACTTGTCGGTAAGGTTCCGCTGCCCCTCGGGTCGGCGGCGCCGCACCCGAATTCAGGATGGCGTCAGGACCCGACTGGGTCCGGGTCGATGTCAGGGGTCGGGTTAGCGAAAGCGGCTCTATCGCTTCGGCGCGGTCGGGTCCGGGCAACCGGGCCTTCTTTTGCCGGAGCGGCGAGCCAATCAATTGGGGTAGAGGCGCTCTCGCGTGACGACCCTTAGGTCCAAACGTGCTAGACCAACCAGGAACTGGCGACAGATGATCGATAACAAGCTCAAGACTCCCTTCATCGCTCTGCTCGGCGCTCTTGCGCTTGTGGCGAGCGCTCCGGCTTTCGCCCAGGCGCCCGCGCCCGCTGCCGAAGCCGCCGCCCCGGCCGATGCGGCGCCTGCCGACGCCGCCGCCCCCGCCGCCGCTCCCGCGGAACCGGCCGCAGCTGAGGTCACCGAAGACCCGCCGCAGATCCCGAACGCCGGCAAGCTCACCGTGACCGGCATGTTCATGTTGGCCGTGCCCGTCGTGAAGGCGGTGATGATCGGCCTGATCCTCGCCTCGATCTATTCTTGGTTCCTGCTCGTGACCAAGATCATCGAGTTCAACAACCTCAATAAGACCGCGACCGCCTTCATGGAGGCCTTCCGGGGCTCCAAGAGCCATGCTGAGGCGGGCCGCGTCGCGGCTTCCGAAGAGTTCGCCGGCAACCCGCTGGCCGACATGGCCTCCGCGGCGATCCAGGAAGTCGAGCTATCCCGCCAGGCGGGCCTGCAGGTCTCGGGCGAGCACCGGGAAACCACCCTGCACCGCGCCGAAGCGGCGGTCAGCGCCGTTCAGGCGACCCTGAGCACGCGTCTGTCCACCGGCATGCAGTTCCTGGCTTCGACGGCGTCGTCCGGTCCGTTCATCGGCCTGTTCGCCACCGTGTACGGCATCATGAACTCCTTCATCGGCATCGCGAACACCAACACCACCAACCTGGCCGTCGTCGCCCCCGGCATCGCCGAGGCGCTTCTGGCCACGGGTATCGGCCTGTTCGCGGCGATCCCGGCGGCGATCTTCTACAACTACTTCCAGACCCGCATCTCGGGCTTTGGCGGTCGTTCGGAGGCCTTCGTTGCTGAACTGATGAACGGCCTTTCGCGGCAGCTCGACAAGGGGGCCTAATCCAGATGGGAGCCAAACTCTCAGGTTCTGGGGGTGGCAAGTACGTGGTAGAGCAGAACAGCGAGATCAATGTGACGCCCTTCGTGGACGTCATGCTGGTCCTCCTGATCATCTTCATGGTGGCGGCGCCCTTGGCGGCGGTGAACGTGAAGATCGCTCTCCCGAACGCGGTTGCAAAACCGGCCACTAATCCCCCCAAGCCGGTCTACATCTCGATCCAGCCAGGAGGTCGTCTCTTCATCGGGGACTACAGCACCGACCTGTCTGAGCTCGGGGACACGCTTCGCATCCAGCTGGGTGACAGGCGGAGTCCCGAGAAGGAGCGGATCTACATCCGCGCCGACAAGGACGTGATGTACGGCGACTTCATGGGCGTGATGAACACGCTCCAGGATAACGGCTTCTACAGCGTGGCCCTCGTCGGCGAAGACAAGAAGGACTGAGGGGTGGAGCATGGCTGAAGACATCACCCACCCCTTACGGAACCCGTTCGACGTCCCGCCTCCGCAGCGCGGCAAGGGCTACTGGATCGCCGCCATCGTGGCCCTGGTGCTCCATGTCGGTCTCGGCTTCGTGCTCTGGAAACAGCGCTTTGAGCTCGAGATCAGGGAGTTCTCGGACGACGTGACGGACGTGGAGATCATCCAGCCGATGGCTCCGCCTCCGCCTCCGCCTCCGCCGCCCCCGAACACGCCGCCGCCGCCGCCGCCCAAGCTGCAGCCGCGTCCGCCCGTCGCCGTGCCCAACGCCCCGACGATTCCGCCTCTTCCGGTTCCCCCGGTCGAAAAGCGGATCGAGGAGCCCAAGCCGCCGGCGCCGGCGCCCGAGCCGCCGCGTCCGTCCGTGATCACCAATCCGGACTGGGCCCGTCGCCCCTCGGGTGAGGACATCGCCCGCTACTACCCAGACCGCGCCCAGCGGATGGAAGTGGAGGGCCGCGTGACCCTGAGCTGCAAGGTCACCGCAAGGGGCCTGCTTGAAGAGTGTTCGGTCATCGCCGAAGACCCCGCTGACCAGGATTTCGGGTCGGCAGCTCTGAGGATGACGCGTCTGTTCCGGATGCGTCCGATGACCAAGGACGGTTCTCCGGTCGAAGGCGGCACCGTCCGGATTCCCCTTCGGTTCCAGCTCCCCAGGGGCTGATCTCGAGGGAGCCTGGCTTCCAAGGCCCCGGGGGTTGCCCCGGGGTCTTTTCTTTTGGGGGAGGGGCTTTGTCGGGATGTGACCAAGCGGCCGCTTGATCGGCGCCCCGCCGGCGACTAGAAGCAAGCCTCCGTGATGCGCCGCCTTAGCTCAGTTGGTTAGAGCGCTAGATTGTGGCTCTAGAGGTCCCCCGTTCGAACCGGGGAGGCGGTACCATCGCGGTCAGGAAGGCCCGGTCTCCGGGGTTGGTTCAGACTTGGCGAGACCATGAGTGAGGATCCCCCGAAGCGTCGGACCCTGAGCCTGAAGCCTGGCGTCCAGGTCACCCGGCCCCTCGGACCCAAGCCCCTTGAGCCCCTCAGGACCGACAAACCGGCCCGGCCGCCGCGGCCTTTGCGGCCATCTCGTGAGCCCAAGCCGGTCGAGCGCCCCTCCCACGGCTGGAAGTGCAAGCCCTGCGGCGCTTTCTTCGATCCGCCGGCGGAAGGTCCGGACGAGGAGGTGATCCGCTGTCCGAACTGCAACGCCCGGCTGGGTGTCGCCGGCGACTTCCGCCAGACACCGCCGCCGTCCCGGCTCCGCGCCCGTCCCATGCGCCGTTGAGGCCTCTCAAGCACCCGCGGCTCAGCAAGCCCCCTCACCCCGCTTCGCGGGGAGCTCCCCCGCAGGGAAGCAATGGCTCTGTAATTCCTCCACCTCTTGAGGGGGAGGTGGACCGCACAGCGGGCCGGAGGGGGGCAGCGGCCCCTCAGCAAGCCCCCTCGCCGGTCTCTACCCGGAGCTCCGCCGCAGGGGAGCCATCAAGATACTGGAATTGAAATCGTTTCGAGCCAAGTCCTGCGGAACGAGGCGTCTCTGCGCGCTCGCTGGGTCGACGGTCGCGACCCTACGATCTGGATGCGCCAGACGCAGATCCGTCCTAGTCTGCGCCAAACCGCGTTTCCCCGAGGTCCGCCATGCCCCTGCGCCGACAGCCCCCTGTCCTGACGACCCTGAGGGAGTCCTCGCACCCCTACATGACCGGGGCCTGGACGCCCTTGCATGAGGAGACCGACCTTCCGGACCCTGAGGTGATCGAGGGGCGGATTCCCGAGGACATCGAGGGGATCTACCTGCGCAATACCGAGAACCCGGTCCATCAGCCCCTGGGGCGCTACCATCCCTTTGACGGCGACGGCATGATCCACCGGATGATCTTCCGGGAGGGTCGGGCGAGCTACGCCAACCGCTTTGTCCGCACTCGCGGCTTTCAGGCTGAGCAGGAGGCTGGCGGCGCCCTTTGGGGCGGTCTCGCGGACCCTGTCCAGTTGGCGAAGCGCCCGGGCTTCGGGGCGCATGGCGCTCTGAAGGACTCCTCCTCCACCGATATCGTGGTCCACACCGGCGCGGCTCTGTCGACCTTCTACCAGTGCGGGGAGGGCTATCGTCTGGACCCGGTCACCCTTCAGACCCTCGGTGTCGAGGGCTGGACGCCGATCGACGGGATCTCAGCCCACCCCAAGGTGGACG
>NZ_JADCBG010000109.1 GCF_020253645.1 Phenylobacterium sp. | reverse complement strand
TCAGGCCGGGCAGGATCTTGTAGAGGGTCGACAGCGAGGCCTCGTTGGAGACGTAGCCCGACGTGAACAGGAGGGCCGATTCCTTGCCGTGCAGGTCGGCCAGTTCGCGCTCCAGCTCCACGTGATAGCGGGTGGTGCCCGAGATGTTGCGGGTGCCGCCGGAGCCGGCGCCGGCCTCGTCGATGGCCGCCTTCATGGCGTCGAGGACGACGGGGTTCTCGCCCTGGGCCAGGTAGTCGTTGGAGCACCAGACCACGACCTCGGAGGTCGAGCCGTCGGGACGGGTCCAGGTGGCGTTCGGAAAGCGGCCGCGATGGCGCTTCAGGTCGGCGAAGACCCGGTAGCGCCCCTCGGCCCGGACCTTGTCCAGCGCATCGGCGAAGGCGGCCTTGTAATCCATGGCTCTGATCCCAGCAGGCCGGGCGGCGAACCCGGGCCGAAAACCCAACAAAAACCGGCGGACTTTTGCACCCCGGCGCAATCAATGTCCAGCCAACCTGACGCTGGCGTCATGATGCAGGTCAAATCGCGACTGCAAGGCTCCGGATCAAGTCCCTCCCCTCAGGAACTGGAGCATGGAGGAAAAATCCCGCCCGCCGTTCCCCTGGCGGTCCCAGAGGGCGTAGAGGGCCTCGGCCTGGGCCCCCAGGGGGGTGGAGGCGCCGCTGGCGGCCGCTGCGGCCTGGGCCAGCTTGAGGTCCTTCAGCATCATGGCCACGGCGAAGCCGCCGGCATAGTCGCGGTTGGAGGGCGCGGTCTCCACCTGGCCGGGCCAGGGCGAATAGCTGGTCAGGGACCAGCACTGGCCGGAGGACTTCGAGGCGATGTCGAAGAACCTGTCCGGCTCCAGGCCCAGGCGCTCGGCCAGGGCGAAGGCCTCGCAGGTCCCGATCATCGAGATGCCCAGCAGCATGTTGTTGCAGATCTTGGCGGCCTGCCCCGCCCCGTGGTCGCCGGCCCGCAGGACCGCCCGGGCCATGGGCGCCAGCAGGGCCTCGATGGCGGCGAAGCGGTCCGCGTCGCAGCCGACCATGAAGGCCAGGGTCCCGGCCTCGGCGCCCGCCGTGCCGCCGGAGACCGGGGCGTCAGCGAAGACATAGCCCGCCTCGGCCGCTTTCTGCGCCACCGCGCGGGCGGTCTCCACGTCGATGGTCGAGGCGTCGATGAGCAGGGCGCCGGCGGGGGCCTGGCCCAGGATCTCGCCCTCATAGACCGCCCTCACCTGCGGGCCGGCGGGCAGCATGGTGATCACGGCTTCAGCGCCAGCCACGGCCTCCCGGACGCTGGCGGCCGGCGTGCAGCCGCGGCCCGCAGCCCGCGCCAGGGCCTCCGCCGAGAGGTCGAAGGCGGTGACCTCATGCCCCGCGCCGACCAGCCTCGCGGCCATGCCGCCGCCCATGTTTCCCAGGCCGATGAAGGCGATGCGCGTCATTGCGATGTCCTTTCCAGGGGCGACCATTCCTGGTCCGCCGGGAGGGGGGCGAAGATGGCGTCCAGGAGGTCCTCGCCCACGCCCTCCAGCGTCGCCGGGTCCCACTTCGGGGCGTTGTCCTTGTCGACGATGACGGCGCGCACGCCCTCCAGGAAGTCGTGGCGCTGAACGACCCGGGCGCCGATCCGGTACTCCATGGCCATGTTGGCGGCGAAGTCGGGGGCGGCGAGGCCGAGGGCCAGCTGGCGGAAGGCGACCTTCAGGGTCTGGGGGGACTTGGTCTTCAGGGCCTCGGCCTGGACGCGGGCCCAGTCGGAGCCGGTCTCCAGCGCCGCGACGATGGCCTCCACCGAGACCTCGCCGAAGGCGGCGTCGAGCTCGGCGCGGTGCGCGTCGACCGGCGCGGGGCCCGGATCCACATGAAACTGCGCCAGCAGGGCCTCGATATCACTCGGATTTTCCGCCAGCGCCGCCTTCAGCTCGGGGAGCCGTTCGGAGGGCACATGGTGCGTCGCCAGGCCCGCGTGGAGGCAGTCGGCGGCCTTGATCCGGGCCCCGGTCAGGGCGAGCCAGAGGCCGATCCGGCCGGGCAGACGGGGCAGGAACCAGCCGCCGCCGACGTCCGGGAAGAGGCCGATCCCGGTCTCCGGCATGGCGAAGGTGGTCCGCTCGGTGGCGATGCGCCAGCGGGCCGGCGCCGAGAGGCCGACGCCGCCGCCCATGGTGATCCCGTCCATCACCGCGATGACCGGCTTCGGATAGGAAAAGAGCAAATGATTCAATCGGTACTCGGTGAAAAAGAAGGCGCGCGCCAGGCGGCCGTCGGAGGCCCCGCTCTCGGCCAGCATGCGGATGTCGCCGCCGGCGCAGAAGCCGCGCTCGCCGGAATGGTCGATCAGCACGGCCTCGACGGCCGGATCGTCCTTCCAGTCCAGGAGGGCCGTTATGCAGGTCGAACACATAACGGTCGTGAGGGCATGGAGGGCCTGGGGGCGGTTCAGGGTGAGCCTCCCCAGTCCCCCTTCCCTTCCGGCAATGATCTCCTCGCTCATCGTCCCAGAATCTCCCGGCTGATGATGACCCGCATGATCTCGTTCGTGCCTTCCAGGATCTGGTGGACCCGCAGGTCGCGCACGATCCGCTCCAGGGGATAGTCCCGCAGATAGCCATAGCCGCCATGCAGCTGGAGGGCCTGGTTGGCGATGTCGAAGCCGCCGTCGGTGGCGAAGCGCTTGGCCATGGCGCAGTAGAGGGTGGCGGAGGGGTCGCCGGCGTCCAGGGCGAAGGCGGCGCGGCGCACCATCAGGCGGGCGGCCTCCAGCTCGGTGGCCATGTCGGCGAGGCGGAACTGGAGGGCCTGGAAGTCCGCCAGCGGCCGGCCGAACTGGCGCCGGGCAGCGAGGTGGGCGCGGGCGGTGTCGAGGGCCAGGCCCGCCCCGCCCAGGGAGCAGGCGGCGATGTTGATGCGCCCGCCGTCGAGGCCGGCCATGGCGAAGCGGAAACCCTCGCCCTCGGCGCCGATCCGGTTCGCCGCCGGCACCCGCACCCCGTCGAAGTGGACCATGGCGGTGGGCTGGGCGTTCCAGCCCATCTTGCGCTCCTGGGCGCCGAAGGACAGGCCCGGCGTCCCCGCCTCCACCACGAAGGCCGAGACGCCCCGGGCGCCGCCCTCCCCCGTGCGGGCCATGACCAGGTAGAGCCCCGAGGTCCCGGCCCCGGAGATGAAGGCCTTGGCGCCGGTCAGGACATAGTCGTCGCCGTCCCGCTCGGCCCGGGTGGCGAGGGAGGCCGCGTCCGACCCCGCCCCCGGCTCGGTCAGGCAATAGCTGGAGAGCAGCTCCATGGTCGCCAGCCGGGGCAGCCAGCGCTGGCGCTGGGCGTCGTTGCCGAACCGGTCGATCATCCACGAGACCATGTTGTGGATGGAGATGTAGGCCGCCACGGACACATCGCCCCGGCTCAGCTCTTCGAAGACCAGGGCTGCATCCAGCCGGCCGAGGCCCGAGCCGCCGACATCCTCGCGCACGGAGAGCCCGGCGAAGCCCAGGGCCGCGGCGGCGCGCAGGGTCGCCACCGGGAACACCTTT
>NZ_JADCBG010000108.1 GCF_020253645.1 Phenylobacterium sp. | reverse complement strand
ATGAACGTCTTCGGCGAGGATGACGCCCCCCATGGCCACATGCACATCCGCTTCACCAATGTGCGGGTGCCGGAATCGAACATCCTGCTCGGCGAAGGCCGCGGCTTCGAGATCAGCCAGCTGCGCCTTGGCCCGGGCCGGATTCACCACTGCATGCGCTCGATCGGCCAGGCCGAGCGGGCTCTGGACCTCATGGTCCGTCGGGGCCTGTCCCGGGAGGCCTTCGGCCGCAAGATCGCCTGGCTCGGCGGCAATGTGGAGATCATCTCCCGCGCCCGGATCGACATCGAGGCCATGCGCCTGATGGTGCTCAAGGCCGCCAAGGCGATGGACGTCCTCGGCAACCGCGAAGCTCGCGTGTGGGTCCACATGGTCAAGGCCATGGTGCCCGAGCGGGTCTGCCAGATCATCGACCAGGCCATCCAGATGCACGGCGCCACCGGCGTCTCGCAGTGGACCCCCCTGTCCCGGATGTACACCGGCCAGCGGACCCTTCGCATCGCCGACGGTCCGGACGAGGTCCATCACCTCGTGGTCGGCCGCCATGAGATCCGCCAGTATGAGGGCGGCGGCGAGGACCAGACCTCGAGCGTCGTCTGGCGGAACTGACGGGACGCGCGGACGGCGGCCCCGCAGGGTCGCCGTCCCGTTCCACGGGAGGCTCCGATGTCGGAAGGCGAAGCCGAGATCACCGAGGTGCGCGCGGCGCACCGCTTTGACGAGGCCCGGCTTGAGGCCTGGCTGGACGGCCGTCTGGAGGGCTTCCGTCCTCCCCTGACCGTCCGCCAGTTCGAGGGCGGGCATTCCAACCCCACCTTCCTGATCGCCTCGCCGGACCGCCGCTGGGTGGTCCGCAAGAAGCCCCCCGGCGACCTCCTGCCGTCGGCCCACCAGGTCGGGCGCGAGTACACGGTGCTGAAGGCCCTCGGCGGTTCCGGCGTGCCCGTGCCCACCGTCCGCCTGCATTGCGAGGACGCTTCGGTCATCGGCTCCGAGTTCTTCGTGATGGACTGGGTGAAGGGCCGGATCTTCCTGGATCCCTCCCTGCCCGGCATGACAACGGCCGAGCGGAGGGCGGTCTTCACCGACTACCTGAAGGTGCTGGCCCGGCTGCACGCGATAGACCCCGCCGCCGTCGGACTGTCCGACTACGGACGGCCGGGCAATTTTTACGAGCGCCAGATCAGTCGCTGGGTGCGCCAGTACAAGGCCGCCCAGACGGACGACCATCCCGACATGGAACGGCTGATGGAGTGGCTCCCGGCCAACATGCCGGCGGCGAGCGAGACGCGGATCGTCCATGGCGATTTCTCGATCCGCAACAGCATGCTCCATCCCACCGAGCCGAAGCTCGAGGCGGTGCTGGACTGGGAGCTATCGACCCTCGGCGATCCCTACTCCGACGTCGCCTACACCACCCTCTTCATGATGGGCGAGACGCCCCAGAAGACGATCACCGACCTCGGAATCCCGTCCCAGGCCGAAATGTTCGAGATCTATGCCGAGGCCTCGGGCCGACCGCCCCTGACGGACTGGAGCTTCCATCTGGCCTTCACCCTGTTCCGCATCGCGGCCATCAACCAGGGGGTCTACAAGCGCGGCCTGGACGGTAACGCTTCGTCGGACCGGTATGTCGAGGCCTATCCTTCTATCCAGCGCTATGCCGCCCGGGCCTGGTCCATCGCCAACGGGGGTCCGGCGGTTGTCTGACAGCCTGCTCGAGCGCCGCAACCGCGCCTTCGGCGCCGGGGCGGCCCTGTTCTACGAGACCCCCCTGCACATCGTCCGCGGCGAGGGCGCCTGGCTCTATGACGCCGCAGGCCGTCGCTATGTCGACATGTACAACAATGTGCCCTGCGTGGGGCACGGCAACCCCCGGGTGGCCGAGGCCATCGGGCGGCAGCAGGCGACCCTGAACGTCCATTCCCGCTACCTCCACGAGGACATCATCCGCCTGGCCGAGCGGGTGGCGGGCCTGCACGGCGACTTCGCCGAGAGCGTGATCTTTTCCTGCTCGGGCACAGAGGCCAACGAGATCGCCCTCAGGATGGCGCGCATGGCCACCGGCCGGCGCGGGATCGTCTGCACGGACGCCACCTACCACGGCAACTCCGAACTGGTGGGGGCCATGAGCGGCCTGCCCGTCGGGTCGGACCGGGCGCGGGGCTTCCGCAGCTTTCCCTTCCCCCAGACCTTCCGAACTCCAGAGCCCGGCCTGTCGGGCGAGGCTCTGACCGAAGCCTACCTGGCGGGTCTGGACCGGGCCTTGGACGCCCTTGAGGCCGCCGGCGACGGGATCGCCGCCCTGATCGTCTGCTCCATCCTGGCCAATGAGGGCCTGCCGGACATCCCGCCCGGCTTCATGGGCAGGGCCGCCGAGCGGGTGCGGGCCCGCGGGGGCCTCATCATCGCCGACGAGGTGCAGTCGGGGTATGGCCGCACGGGCCAGTGGTGGGGCTATCAGGTCACCGGCTTCACGCCGGACATCGTGGTGACGGGCAAGCCCATGGGCAATGGCGTGCCCCTGGCCGCGACCACGGCCTCCCGCGCCCTGGTCGAGACCTTCCGGTCCCGGACCCGCTACTTCAACACCTTCGCCTCCAGCCCCCTGCAGGCCGCGGCGGGTCACGCCGTACTGGACGAGATTGAGTCCCGGGACCTGCTGGCCAACGCCGAACGCGTGGGCGCCTTCCTGGAGGCGGAGCTGAAGGCCCGGGTCGGGCGCTGGCCCGGGGTGGCTGACGCCCGGGGCTGCGGTCTCTTCCTCGGGGTGGAGATGGTGGGGTCCGACGGCGCGCCGGACCTCGCCGCCGCTCGGGCGGTCTGCAACGGGCTGAAGGACCGGGGCTTCCTGACCTCCAACGCCGGAGCCTTCAACAACGTGGTCAAGATCCGCCCGCCCCTGGTCTTCAGCCAGGCCGATGCCGAGGCCTTCCTGCCCGCCTTCGACGCGACGCTGGACGCCCTGCATGGAGCGGGATGAGGCCGAGCGGCTCTTCCTGCCGGCCGCCCGAGAGGCGGCGCGCGCCTTCCCGGTCGCAGACCCGCGCGTGTCGCTGGTCACGGTCTCGGAAAACGTCACCTTCCGCCTGACGGACGGCAGGACCGGCGAGGACTGGGTCCTGCGCCTGCACCGGCCAGGCTATAATTCCGCCGCTGAGCTCGAGGCCGAGCGGGTCTGGACCGGCGCCCTGCGCGCGGCGGGACTGGCTGCGCCAGAGCCCCTGCCGGCCCGGGACGGACGCGCTTTCGTCGCCCAGCCGGTCGAGGCGACGGGCGAGACCCGGCTGGCCGGGGTGACACGCTGGATCGACGGGGAGGTGCTGGACGATTTCCTGGAGTCGCCGGACCGGACCGGCGAGCGCCCCTTTTGGTTCCACCGCCTCGGCGCCCTGGTCGCCCGGACCCACCTGCAGTCCGAGGCCTGGACCCCGCCCCCCGGCTTCGTCCGCCCCTGGCTGGACGCCGATGGCCTGATGGGCCCTGCGCCCCGGTGGGGGCCCTTCTGGGATCACGCCGCCCTCTCGGCGGAGGACCGCGAACTCGTTCTGGCCGCTCGCGACCTGCTTTACGCCCGCCTGTCCGGCCTGCCGCAGGACCCCGCAGTCTTCGGCATGATCCACGCTGACCTGCACCCGGGCAACCTGCTGATCCGGCAGGAGGGTCTCGCCATCATCGACTTCGACGACGCGGCCTTCGGCTGGCGGATGTACGACCTCGCCGTCGCCCTGACGCACCAGCAGGCCGCGCCGGACTTCGCAGCTGTCAGGGACGCCTTCCT
>NZ_JADCBG010000107.1 GCF_020253645.1 Phenylobacterium sp. | reverse complement strand
GGGACCCCTGCGTTATGACCCCAATGATCCCGGAGATGCGCTGAAGGCGTGTTTTGGCGGCCTGTGGGTGGGTTTTGGGGGTGATTTTGAGGTGTCTGGACGGACTCCGGGCGTGTCAGGCCGTCATTGCGGCGGCGCGGCGCAGGTTGAAGGCCATGGCGGTCAGGAGGATCTGTCCGGCGACCTTGGCCAGTCCGATGTAGCGGGCCCGGGTCAGGCCCATGCGGCGCTTCCAGGTGGCGAAGGTGGTCTCCACGGCGGCCCTGCGCCTGGCGATCAGGGTGTTGTAGTGCTGCTGGCGCCTGGTGAGGGCGTGATACTGGCTGGGCCGGCGCATCAGCCGGGGCTTGACCCCCAGGCTCTTGAGCCGGGCGCGGCGGGCGTGGGTATCATAGGCCTTGTCGCCATAGACCGCCGCCTCGTCACCCCGGATCAACGCGTCCGCCGGGGTGGTGTCGTTGACGTTGGCCGGCGTGGTGATCACCGCCCGCACCAGGCCCGAGCCCTGATCGACGCCCACATGGGCCTTGTAGCCATAGGTCGAGCCCACCTTGCCCTGGCGCTTGACGAAGGCCGCGTCCGGATCGCGCGCCTCGGCCTCCTTGCCCTTTCTGGGCCGCGAGGTCGCCGCCTCGATCAGGGTGGCGTCCAGCAGGGCGCCCTGCTTCAGGATCAGGCCCGACGCCTCAAGCTGACGGTCCAGCTCGCCGAACAGACGCTCCAGAAGCTGTGCGCTCACCAGCCGGTTGCGGAACCGGCAAAGGGTCGTGTGATCGGGGACCTCGTCCTCAAGGCTCAGGCCCACGAAGCGGCCGAACGCCAGGCTGTCCCCCAGCCGGAACTCCAGTTCCGCATCCGAAAGCCCGTACCAGGCCTGCAGCAGAAGCGCCTTGAACAGCAGCAACGGACGATAGCCCGGACGGCCAGGCCCCTCCTCGCGAAGACTGGCCAACTGACGCTCAAGGCCAGACCAGTCCACAAGCGCCGAAACCCGGTCCAGGGCCCGAACCCCGCCCCGCCGAGCCGCCGCCAACTCCCCAAACCCAAGCTGACCCGTCGACTTCACTGACATCGCAATCCCTCCGCCGTCATCGACAGGGAATCACGATCCGGGGATTTCGCAATAGTCCCGGAAGGGGCGGCGTGCTAGCGTCTGCTTTCCTGCTGAATTCCCGGTGGCGGAGGTGTCTCTGCCCGACACTGCCTGTGCGGTGCGCCGGGGAACAGATTGTGGAGGATCAGATGCCGAACAGGATCACTGGCGACCCCGAGCCGCTTCCAGCCGAGCGTCGCCTCTTCATCATCGGCGCGATCGCCATGACCGGAGTCACGGTCGCCGGCTTCGCCGTCCAGCTCTTGGCGGGCCGGTCCAGCTTCGATGCGCCGCTGTTCGTCCACGCCCATGCGGTCGTCTTCATGGGATGGCTGGCGATCTACCTGGGGCAGACGGCGCTGGCGGCGCGGGGCGCAGGGGACTGGCATCGCCGGCTTGGCTGGCTCGCCATGGCCTGGGTGCCGCTCATGCTCTTCCTGGGCCTGCAGGTGGTCGTGGACATGGTCCGCCGGGGTGAGGCGCCCTTCTTCTTCCGACCGCTCCACTTCCTGGTCCTGGACCCTGCCAGTCTTCTGGCCTTCGCCGGGCTCACTCTCTGGGCCGTCGCGCGCCGCCGGAACACCGACTGGCACGCCCGGTTGCACTTTTGCGCCATGGTCGCCCTGCTGGGGCCGGGGATTGGTCGCCTGATCCCGTCTCCCGCCTTAATGCCCTGGGCTTGGGAGGCGACGATCGCGGTCAGCCTGATCTTCCCGGTGCTGGCGATTCTCGTAGACCGCCGGCGGACCGGCCGGGTGCATCCGGCCTGGTGGAGCGGGCTTGCGGCCCTGGCCCTGATGGTCCTGGTCACCGAAGCCGTCACCTATAGTCCCGCCGGAGAGGCGCTTTACAGGGCTGTGACCGCAGGGTCACCCGGGGCGGCGGTCGCCCCGCTCGCCTTTCCGGCGCCTCCCGGTCCCCCGCCGGCCTGAGGATCAGCGCGCGACCCGCTGAATCGGCGGCTCAGCAGGCGTTGGCGACGCCGCCGCAGCCGGCGCCCTGGTCGCCCATCCGCTGCATCTGGTCGGCGTCCTTGCGACGACGCGCCTCCCAGGCTTCGGCGGTAGCGCAGACCTTTCTTCGGAAGTGGGAGCCCATCTGCTGCACCTGCTCGCAGATGAGCTTGGGTTCACCCGTGTTCGGCACGGGCCGGACGGCTGCGGCCTTGGCGGGCCCGTTCTGGGGCGGCCTGGAGCCTGTCGTTTCCGCCGCCTGGGCGGTGAGGGCGAAAAGGGCGAGGCAGGTCATGGCGATCACCCCGTGGGGCGTGTGGTGAAGGTGGGGCATGGGGGACTCCTTCCGGTGCGCCAGTCTGCTCGCAAGGGGCCGGAACCGCAAACGCCTGCAAGGCAGGCTGTGGCTAGCTCGTGATCTGCCCGGGCTTTGTAGCTCGTGAAGTGTCCGGTTTGTCGAATGGCTCTGTGGAGGGCCGATTGATGAACCGGGCGCGTATCGACGAG
>NZ_JADCBG010000106.1 GCF_020253645.1 Phenylobacterium sp. | reverse complement strand
CCCCGCCCTATCCCTCCGGCCTGCACGCCCTGCGCTACGGCTGGCGCCTGATCCAGGCCTCGCCCCTGTTGCCTCACGCCCGGGGCGATGAGTTCGACCTCGCCTACCTCAAGTACGAATTCCTGTTCGAGCAGATCGTGGAGACCCGCCCATGAACGACCTGCCCCTGCTGTCCGCCGAGGCCATGGCCAGCTTCGCCGCCCGCGGCTTCCTGCGCTTCGACGCTGCTGTACCAGAGGACATCAACCGACAGTTCCTGGAGGAGATGGGCGACATCGATCCACCCCGCCCTGGCCAGAAGATGAGGCGCACCTACGGCGAGATGCTGGCGCGGGCCGGCGTGCCGCAGACCCCGGCGGGCGTGCCCCTGGCGCAGGCCTATCCCGACGGCTCGGCCCTGAAGCGCCTCCTTGACCTGCCCCTGGTGGCGGGCGCCATCCGCAGCCTGGTGGGCGAGGACCCGGTCTTCGATCACCACTTCCTGCACGTCACCTTCCCGCCCGCCTACCACGAGGCCAGCGGCGGGGAGAACGTGTCCCAGCACTACCACCAGGACTCCACCATCGATCCCAGGCGGGCCTTCGACATCCAGATCATGTACTACCCGCACGCGGTGACCCGGGAGATGGGGGGCACGCGCTTCCTGCCCGGCAGCCACCTGCGCAAGGTCAGCGAAGCGGCCATCGCCCGCTACCAGAACATCCGCGGCCAGCAGCACATGGTCTGCGAGGGCGGGACCCTGCTCTTCCTGCACTCCGGCATCTGGCACGGGGGCGGGGTGAATGTGTCCGACCGCACCCGGACCATGTTCAAGGTGCGCATCAATCCCTCGCGCTCCCAGGTCCGCCAGTTCGACGTCTCGACCCTGAAGCCCCAGGAGACCCAGCGGCCCATCTTCTACCTGAAGGGCCCCCTGCCCCCGTCGGTGGAGCAGATCCTGATGACCCCGGAACCCTGGCACGAGAACGACACCGGCCGGCTGGAGCTTCTGAACCGGGTGAAGCTGTGGCGCTACCTGACCGGCGACCCGGACTACGACGCCGACTACTGGGCGACCCGGCTCGAGACCCTGGCGGACGCCTGAGGGGCGCCGGCGGCGGAACCGCTCCTGATCCCTCGGACGGCGGAATGGGACGTGCAGCGCCGAGGCCGGCGCACAGCTTCAATCCGCAGATCGTCCAGACAGGAGCCTTCGCCGGTACTCGCCCCCTGAACAGCCGAACCAGCGCCTGCAGGAACGACCAAAATTAGCGCTGTCGCTGTAGCCGAGGCGGTAACCGATCTCCTCGGCCGTGAGCGCCCCTTCCTTCAGGAGCATTTCGGCCCTGCCGCGGCGGGCATCGTCGACCAAACTCCGATAGCTGGCGCCCACCTCGCCTAGTCGCCGCACCAGCGTTCGGCTTGAGATCCGCAAGGCGCTCGCCATTTCGGGCAGAGCGGGCATCTCCTCCGCCGCCGACAGGCGCTGCCGTACTTGCGCGACCAATGCGCCTTCCGTGTCGATGGCGTGCGCCAGGCGCTGCAGTTGACCCCTGGCGAGTTGGAAGAGCTCCGGGTCCGCCAGGGGGGATCTCTTGGTCAGCATCCAAGGATCGAATGATAGTGATGTCTCTCTGCAGGAAAAATTAAGCTCGCCCATTAGAAATTCAGGATATCTATCGGCGTAATCCGGAGCCGGAAAGAATGTCTCTATGGATATGGATCTGGAACTCGGTCCAATAAAATTCCGAAGCGTGCTTTGAATTCCAACCAACGTGGCCTCATGGATGGGCAGGATACAAGCCTCATCCAGTATTCCCGTGTCGATGAATCTCAGCATGATCCGCGGAGAATGACGACAGATCGCGAACCGAATGAATGGCGTCCGCACGTGGCCATAACTGGCGATCAAATCCAGCGCGTCTGAGAGCGTCGCTGCGCTCTGGACGCCTACGCCGAGCGGTCCGTGAGCGGCGGAGTCGAAGAGCGCGCCCAGCTTCAGCCCCCAGCCGGGTGGAAGGACAGAGGCAAGCTTGCTGAGCTGAGCGGCCTGCTGACGGACGTCGATGACGGGAGAGTCCGGATCGCGACCGCCTGCGCCCAGCGCCTCTCTTACCTCTGGCGACGCCCCCCACTCCCGCAGGACGAGTGCGGAATAGGAACTCGGCATGGGAAGGGCTGACGCTGGCAAGGTCATGGCCTGAAATGACCAGAATCCGGCGGGTTGTCCACTGGCCGGGCGGACCTGGGACACGAGATGCTCGCCATAGAGCGAACGCGACTTGGATCTGGACGTCTCGAACCCGGGGGTACAACACCATGAAGCCGATAAACTACCATCTGAGAGCCACTCTGCTGCCGGAAGGGCGACAGCAGACTGACCTGTGGATCGTGAATGGCCGCTTCACATTCTCCCCAGCGCCAGACGCCGTCTCATTACCCTGCGCCTTCATGGCTCCCGGCCTTGTTGATGGACATGTCCATCTGTCTCTCGATTTCGCCAACACCGGGCTGAAACCCCACAGTCCGGACCTCGTTCTTCACAATGCCCAGCGCCATCTCCGCTCGGGCGTGACGGCCTTGCGAGACGCCGGTTACGTGCAGCAACTCAACCTCTCCGACGTTGAGCTCCCGCCGATGCCCATCATCCTGCGGAGCGGCTGGATGCACGTACCCGAAGGTCGCTTCTTCCCCGGGGTGGATGTCGGCAAGTCAACCGCTCCGGATGAGCTTCTCGCGCGCTTCGAGGAGGTGGCGGCGCATGGCCTTAAGTGGTTCAAGATCATCGCTGATTTTCCAGGTCCGGAGATGGACCTCTTCCAAGCGCCGCTGACCTATCCCCTCGAGATTGTCCGCAGTGTCGTAGAGGCGGCCCACAAGGCAGGTGTTCGGGTTCTCGCCCACAGCACGGGATCAAATGTCTCTGAGATCGTGGCGACCGGCGTCGACTCCATTGAGCATGGGTCAAACATCACGCCGGACGTGGTGCGCGAAATGGCGGCGCGCGGAACCCAGTGGTGTCCGACGATCGCCACCGTTGAAGGATTCCTGAAGGCTGCAGAGACAAAGGGCCTGCCGGGCGCAGTCCGGGAGGCCTACTCCCGACGGACGCAGGACGCCCTTGAGACGGCGATCGCCTTGGGCGTGCCGGTGTTGGTCGGATCCGACGAACTTCCGCATGGCCGAATTGACCTCGAGATTGACGCCATGGTGCGACATGGCCTGAGCGTGGATGAGGCCCTGCGGTCGGCGACCACCGTCGGGCGTAAGGCCCTAGACCTTCCCGGCGTCGAGGAAGGGGCGCCGGCCGACATGGTGTTGTGGGAAACCGACCCGCGCTCGGATCTTTCGCGCCTGTCTTCGCCTACTCATGTCCTGGGCAACGGCGTCCTTGTTGACCTGACGCAGGTCGATATCGGGCAAGGGTTAGCGCAGTCCCTGCGAGAACGCATGGGCGATAGGTCCTTCGAGCAACAGGCCAAGGATGACGCCTGCGTCTTTGCCGCATCTCATGACCACAAGCATGGGTAGGCGCGATACCTCCCCGGCCGCTCAAGTCGTGGAATGCGACTCCCTCGACGTCCATGTCTTGCTCGACAACACGACCGATCTGACCTCGAGTTCCGGTTCGATGGTGACCTCGCACCTCGGCAACGCCCTCCGCCGGCGACCTCGGTTTGGACTGACCGGAACGTGCCTCTGTTGTGCGAACTGGGGATTATCCCTGGCGCTCGACATCCAGGCCAATGGCGAAACAAGGCGCGTAATGTTCGACGCCGGGCCGGATTGCGAGAGCCTGAGGCGCAATGCGCGGATTCTGGCTTACGACCTGACGCAGTTCGATGCGGTCGTGCTCTCACACGGGCACTGGGATCACGCTGGGGGACTGACCGAGCCCTTCACGCAGCAGAGGCGGCGATCCACCGTCAAGGTCACCGAGTTTCACGCGAACCATTCGATGTTCGTCCGGCGCGGGATGCGAACGGCGCCGGACAGGGTTGTTCCCTTCCGCTCCCCTCCCTCGCCCGAACGGCTTCGGGGGTTGGGGGCAAAGCTAATCATCGAAGAGACCGCGAGGGTCCTGGCTGACGGATACGCTTACCTCAGTGGCGAAATCCCACGCCTGACCGAGTACGAAGTGGGACTTCCGGGGCACGTCGCCATGCGGCCGAAGTCATCGGAATGGACCGACGACCCCTTGATCCTGGATGAGCGCTGGCTCGCGGTAAAGGTGCGAGACAAGGGCGTGATTGCATTCTCCGCATGCTCGCACGCGGGTGTCGTCAACGTCCTTCGGCACGCCAGGACGGTCTTTCCGGATATACCTCTATTCGCAGTGATGGGAGGGCTGCATCTCTCCGGACAGCCGAACGAGCAGATCATTGATCGCACGGTGGAGGATCTGGCCGACTTCTCGCTGGAGCGCATCATACCCGGCCATTGCACCGGTTGGCGCGCCATCACTGCGCTGGCGCAGCGATTTGGAGATCGGGTCACACCGCTCTCAGTTGGCCAAACCCATCGTTTCTGAGGAAGAGGATGACCTCCATGCGTGTTTCATCTGACCAGACGCTTTCCAGGCCCTGGGAGGTCTTGCTGCAGGCGACGCTGGCGGGACTGACAGGAATGGGACTACTCCTGTTGCTAGCCCCCTCGATCGGCGAGAAATTCTTCTATCTCGTCTACTATGGCGCTCTACAGCCGCCTGAACCCTTCTCCGATGAAGCCCACAGGTACATCCGTTTCGCTCACGGGGTTCTGGGCGCCATGATGCTGGGGTGGATGGTGCTGATCCACCGGCTGGCGCGGATCTCTCCCTACGGTCCGCCAGCTTCAAACTGGACGCTGATCCGTGTTTCGATCGGGACCTGGTTCGTGATCGATACGACATTCTCGGTCATTCACGGCGTTTACGGAAACGTGTTGCTCAACCTCGCATGTGCGATCGGGATACTGGTTCCCCTGCACTTCGGCTTGCGCGCACCCGCGAAGGCAGAGCGGACCCCGGACTGACCCCCTCGAAACGTAACGGGAACATGCTAGAACCCCGGCATGGCCGACGCCGCCGCGGATTCCCCTCTTCTGCCCCCCCGCTTCGCTGACTGGTTCGCAGCGCAGGGCTGGTCGCCGCGCGCCCACCAGCTGGAGATGGTCGCCCGGGCGCAGGCGGGCCGTGACGCCCTGCTGATCGCCCCGACGGGCGGCGGCAAGACCCTGGCCGGCTTCCTGCCCACCCTGGTGGAGCTGGAGGCCCGCCCCCGCAGCGAGCGGCGGGGGGTTCACACGCTCTACATCTCGCCGCTCAAGGCCCTGGCCGTGGACGTGGAGCGCAACCTCGCCCGGCCGATCCGGGAGATGGGGCTGGACATCACCGCCGAAAGCCGGACGGGCGACACCGGCGTCGCACGACGGCAGAGGCAGAAGGTGCAGCCCCCCGACATCCTCCTGACCACGCCCGAGCAGCTGGCCCTATTCTGCGCCTGGGAGGGCTCGCGCCTCTATTTCGAGGACCTGGCCTGCGT
>NZ_JADCBG010000105.1 GCF_020253645.1 Phenylobacterium sp. | reverse complement strand
GCACCATGTTGAAGACGCCGGCCGGGACGCCTGCGGCCTCCATGATCTCGGCGAAGATGTGCCCGGAGAAGGGCGCCACTTCCGAGGGCTTGAGCACCATGGTGCAGCCGGTGGCGATGGCCGGGGCCACCTTGCAGACGATCTGGTTCAGCGGCCAGTTCCAGGGGGTGATGAAGCCGCAGACGCCGATCGGCTCCTTGACGAGCAGGGTCGGGCCGCGCTGCTCCTCGAACTTGAAGTCCTTGAGCACGTTGATGGCGGTGGACAGGTGACCGAGGCCGATCGGCACCTGGGCGCGCTGGGCCAGGGAGGCGGGGGCGCCCATTTCCTCGGTGACCGCGACGGCCAGGTCGCCAAAGCGCTTCTGGTACTCGGCCAGGATGCGGTTCAGGACATCGAGGCGCTCTTCACGGGTGGTCTGGGACCAGGTCTTGAAGGCCTTCTTGGCGGCGGCGACGGCCTTGTCGACGTCCTTGGCCGAGCCCAGGGCGATCTTGCCGCAGACGGCCTCGGTGGCCGGATTGATGACGTCGAGGGTCTTCAGCTCGACCGGATCGACCCACTGGCCGTCGATGTAGAATTTCAGGTACTCGCGCATGGCGTCCTCCGGGATGTGTTCTTCATGAACGGGGGCAGGCGTGGCCTGCCTTCGAAGCCTTACAATAGTGATCGGGCGCCGCCGTGGAAGGGGGATTCAGACTCTATGGCTGCGGCTTCAGGACTGGTGGACGAGAGGCTGGCCCGCCACGGGACTGCGGGCCTTCAGTACGTAATCCGCGCGGATGGAGCCGATGTAGAGGTCCTTCAGGTCCGGGCCGCCCCAGGTCACGTTGGTCGGGTGGTTGACAACCTCCCCGGAGGGGTCGTGGATCACGGTCACCTTCTCACCGGCCGGGGTTATGGCGACCACCTTGTTGGCGGCCGGCAGGCAGACCCAGAGATTGCCCTCGGCGTCCATGCCGACGCCGTCTGTGTAGCCGAGGTCCTCCTCCGGAACCGGGGAACCCCCGCGCACCGCCAGCTTGCCGAGGACCGGACCGTGGCGGCGGCCAGGGCCGAGGCGAGGGCCGTCGAGGATGTCGAAGACGAGGACATCCGCCGCCGTCGTCTGGGCGCAGAACAGGCGCCGATGGTCTGCTGACAAGGCAAGCCCGTTGGGAAACTTCAGGCCCTCTGCGACAATCTCGCAAACCCCGTCGGGCCTCAGGACAAAGAGAAAGCCGTCGTCCCGTCCGTCCAGGGCCTGGGGCCAGGTCTCGGCATGGGTCGAATTGGCGCACCAGATGTTCCCGTCGCGGTCGATGACGGGGTAGTTCGCGCTGGTCAGGCGGCGGCACCCGACCTCGGCGACAAGGGTCTCATGCCGTCCGGTCACGGGATCAAAGCGCTGCAGCGGCCCCTCCTCCCGGTCATAGATTCCGAAGTTGGAGATCATGATCCGGCCCTCGCGGTCCATGTTGATCCCGTTCGGGGCGCCGCCCCTCGGACCCAGGCGAACGAAGCTCCCGTCCGGGAGAATCTCGGCCACGGCGCACTGGTGATCGGAGGCGAAGACCCGTCCCGCCGCGCTCACGACCACATCCTCAGGCCGGTCAATGCCCACGGCGATCTTCTTGAAGGAAGTAGTTTCAATCGGCGTAAGCGGCATGGCGACCTCCGGGGCTGTGGCCTTTACACTGCGCCCGGCGAGGCCGCCTCGACAAGTCCCGCGACGGCGGCTAAAGCCGGTCCTGCTGCAAGGAGAGCCCCATGAGCCCCCTCTTCATCATCATTCCGTTTTTCCTGGTGTTCGCAGTGATGAACATCATCGACATGGGCCGGCTCGACTAGGCCCATGGCCCGGTCCGCCCGCGGAACGGCCCTCGTCACGGGCGGAGCCCGCCGGATCGGCAGGGAGCTTGTCCGCGCCAGCGCCGCAGCGGGCTATGACGTCGCCATTCACTGTCGCAGCGAGGACGCGGACACCCGGTCCGCTGCGGACGAGGTTCGTGCGGCGGGACTTGCGGCGGGTGTCTTTTGTTGCGACCTCGCCGACGAGGACGCCCTCTCCGCGCTTGTGGGCAAGGTCGGCGCCGCACTGGGTCCCGTCACCCTGCTGGTGAACAGCGCCTCACTGTTCCGGAACGACAGCTTCAGCCAGATTGAACGGGCGTCCTGGGACGCCCACCTGGACACCAACCTTCGCGCGCCTCTCATCCTGTCGCGGGAGGTGGCCGCCCAGGGCCTGCCCGGCCAGATCGTTCATATTCTGGACCAAAGGGTCCTGGCGCCCGGGCCGGACTATTTCTCCTACACCCTGTCCAAGGCTGCACTCTGGTCGGCCACCCGCATGATGGCGATCGAGTTGGCGCCCCGCATCCGGGTCAACGCCATAGGACCCGGTCCTGTCCTCGCCAATCCCGACCAGTCGCCTGCGGACTTCGAGGCCGAGGCCGCCTCCACCCCGCTGGGCCGCGCCGTCGATCCCGCCGATATCGGCCGGGCGCTGACCTACCTGATCGGGGCGGCCAGCGTGACCGGGCAGATGATCGCCGTGGACGGCGGACAGCACCTGGGCTGACCTGTGCGGTCTCCCGACATTGTTATCCGCAGCCAGAAGGTCCTCGTCAGGGGCCTTCGGCTCGAAGCCTTCATCGGCATCCACGATCACGAGAGAGACAGCTCCCAGTTGCTCCTGGTCGACGTGGAAGTCGACCTTGGCTGCGAGCGAATTGAGGCGATCAGCGGCGCCTTCAACTACGAAGCCGTTGTGCTTGAGGCTCGCAAAATCGTTTCGCAGGGCCATATAGACTTAGTCGAAACCTTCGCAGAGCGCCTTGCGGCGGCCTGTCTGGCGCATGCTCCAGCCCGCCGCGTCAGGGTCTGCGCGCTGAAACCCTCAGCTCTTGCCCCGGAAGCAGACGCCGCCGGGGTAGAGATCGTCCTGGAGAGACCCTCGCGATGACCGAAACGAGCGCAGCGCCCGTTCCCAGAGAGGACCTTACCCTTTCGATCATTGTTTACACCCTGTTCATCATTTCCCTTCTCGGAGTCTTTCCGGCGGCTCTGGTGGGCGTCTTCATGGCGTATGTTTCGAAGGGGACATCGGGGCCGGTCGCGACAGGTCACTTCAGGTTCCAGATCCGAACTTTCTGGATCGGACTCGCCGCAGCTGCGGTGGCGGCTGTGGCGATCTTCGCGGGGGCGATCCTCTCGGTGATCCTGATCGGCATCCCTCTCCTGATCGTCGCCGTGCTGTTCCTGGGAGCCATCTGGGTCTGGGCTCTCCTCCGGTGCGTTGTGGGGCTGGTCTGGTCGATACAGGGCGCACCCTGCCCGCGCCCCGATAGCCTTACAGTCTGATCTCGGAGTCGTCCGAGTCCGGTCGTTTGGGATCCCGGATCGCCGCATCGACGAGGTCGAGGGTCCAGGCCGCAGGTCGTCCGAGTGCCCGTAAGCTCTGCTCAGGGAGGACGTCCAGGGCCGAGGTGAGCGCCGCCCGCGCTCCGGTCCTTTCCCCCCTGTCCTGCCGTGTGATGTCCAGGCGCGCCAGCAGCAATCGCGCGAGGTTCAGCTGTAGCAAGCTCCAGGACTCCGGGTCGCGAACAACGGAAGCCTTGGCCAAGGTCGACCGGAGGGCCTTCTCGGCGGAATTCAGGACAGCGACGTCGCGGGAAATCTCCGCGGACCGTGCGAGGCAGAGCGCTCGCTGTGTCTCAGCCTGGCAATTGAGGACCAGGCCTTCCCGGTTGCCGGTGATCTTGAGGACCCGGTCAAACCCACTCAGGGCCCTCTCGTAGCTCAGGGAGTCGCCGGAGAGGTCCCCCAGGACCTGTCGCCCCCGGGCCAGAAGAAACTCCCCCCTGGCGCGATCCAAGGGGCTCTGACCGAGGGTGATCTCGTCCAGCACGCCGTTCAGCAGGTTCACGCCCGCCAGACAGATCTCCGCATCTTCCTCGACCTCACCGATCGCAATCTGCGCCGCAGCACGGGCGAATCCGATCCTCGCGATAGTCAGGGGTTCGAAGTCGGGCGTGAGGCCGGAAGCCGCCGTTATGGTGTCCCGAACGGCGGCGCGCAGGAGGGGCGCATCGTTGAGCCGGGCGCCCCAGGCGCAGAGGAGCTCAGACCGGAGGATGTACCCTTCGACCGAGTGCATCCGGGCCACCCGGATCCTACCTGACATCGCCTTGAGATTGGCGATCGGCTGGGTGAACCGCGCGGCGGCGACGCGTGCGGACTGGGCGTCCCCTGTAGGGATGCTGCGGCGACCCTTGATCGTCAGAAGGCCAATCTCAGCGTAAGGCGCGGCGAGTCCCCGGGCCGCGCCGGATAGGGAATCCTCGAAGGCGCGCTCCGCTGCATCAAGAAGGCCCGGGTCATTGAAATACTCGGCCCCCAGCATTGCCGAGTATCCCTGCTCGCAGCGCGCTCGCGCCCAGCCAGCGGATCTTGGCCCGTAGGCTTCAAGGGCCTTTTCTGCGGCGAGGGCCGCCCGGCTCAAGGCGCGGACCTCGCCGCTGCGCCGGGTCACCTCCCGCCAGAGAATTGCGGCGTCCAGCCTCAGCTGTGACCTCCTGCGACCAGTTGCCCGGCCGGCGAGGTCATCTGCGGCCATCGCCTCCGTGAGAAGCATGGCCAGTGGCAGAACCTCCAGCAGGCTGGTGTCGTCAGCGTTCAGGCCATCCCTGGGCGCCCCTCCATGCTGTTCCTCCAGTAACTTCCTGACTTGGCGGTTGAGCCCGAACATCCAAGATTCCCATCCTGCCTTGTCCCTCCGCAGGACTAGAAATTTGCAGGTCAGGCCTGAACGGCAAGGATCATGCCACTCCGGGGACGCTATCTGTCGAACTGCTGAGAACCTTTCCGCGTCCCTCCGCATCGAGGATCCGCCAGGCGCCGGGCTCAAGGTCCTCCGGCAGGTCCAAGGCTCCGATCCGGTCACGATGAAGCGAGATGACGCGGTTTCCCAGGGCTGAAAACATCCTCCGGACCTGATGATAACGGCCCTCGATAAGCGTCAGTCGGGCGATGCGCGGCTCCAGGACCTCCAGCTGCGCAGGGGCGAGTGGGCGATCCTCGCCCTCGAGACGGAGTTCACCTGAGGCGAAGATTGCGGCTTCGTCGCCCCGAATTGGAGCATCAAGGCTGGCGATGTACCGTTTCGGCGCATGTGTCCGGGGCGAGATCACGCGATGCAGGAACGGCCCGTCGTCCGTGATCAAGAGCAGACCGGTGGTGTCCCGATCGAGTCTCCCGACGGTGGACAGGGCGGGCGTCCGGCTCCGCCAGCGCGCCGGCAGAAGCTCGTAGACGCTGCGACCAGGCTCCTTGTGGGAACAGACCACGCCCTCCGGCTTGTTCATCACCAGAACAAGAGGCGCCGGAGGGTCCATGCGGACTCCCCTGACGGTCAGTCGCTCGGAGAGGTCAGACGCCAGCTGTATTCGGGCGCCGGCGTCGACAAGAGGCTGCCCATCCAGGCGGATGGATCCCTCCCGGACCCATCCATGAATCTCGCGTCGGGAGCCGTAACCCAGATTCGCGAGCAGACGGTCGAGACGGACCGAGGGGTATGCTGTCACTTCACCGCCTCATAAACCTTGAATCCGGCGCCCTCAGCCCGGAGCTGCACCTCGCTGAAGGCCAAGGCGAGGGGGGCTTCGTAGGGAAGATGACGGTTGGCGGTTAGCCAGCAGACGCCTCCCCGCCTCAGCCGACGCGCAGCGGCTGCGATGAAGGCCGCACCGAGGGCGCGATCCTCGCGCCCCCCTTCATGGAAGGCGGGATTCATGACGACAAAGTCGAGGTCGCCTCCGGGCCCATCGGGCCGGCGCAGGTCTCCGTGATGAAAACTGGCCCTGGGATCAGCGACATTACGCCGGGCGCACTGGACGGCACGGCGGTCGATGTCCCACAGTTCGATGGACTCGACGCCGGGCGCCTTGAGCACATGAAGGGCGAGAATACCGAGTCCGCACCCAAGATCCGCGCCCCGCCCCGCCAGGGGCGGGATGGATTCCAGAAGCAGGGCTGTGCCGGGATCCAAGCGATCCCAGCTGAAGACGCCGGGCTGGGTCCAGAGACGAAGTTGTTGATCGAACCTGGCACCACCGGCCTCAAGGGCCTCGTCCAGGCCCGTGGGACGAAGTGGCCGGACGGTGCTGCAAATCCGGTGACGCCGCCTCGGGTCATCCGTGACCGCACATCCAAACGACCGCAAGGTCGGGGCGATGCGAGGTCCGCCGCGATCATTCGGCGCAAGGGCGAGGAGTTTTCCGCCGGGCGGAAGCAGCTGGAGGGCCCGGGCCAGAACCCAATCGCGCTCCAGACGGCCCGGAGGCGCCAGGATCAGGGCCGAGGCGAACATGCAGGCGGGGGGCTCGGCCAGGTCGATCCCGCCGGGTTCCATCGGCGAAGCCTGGACGGCGCCCTCAGGGTCCGGGAACAGGGCGGGTGGCGGACGCCCATAGAGCAGGACCGGCTCCGTCATCCTTCCAGCGATCCCCTCTCCCGGGTCCGGGCGAAGATCACCCCGGGATACCGCTCGGCGACATAACCGGTCTCCCAGGCCGACCTGGAGAGAAACACAGCCTGGGAGTCGATATCCTCGGCCATGGCCGACCGGTAGGCGGCGGTGAAGGTGGCGATGTCGGCCGCCGGTCCCTTGATCCACCTCGCCTCCGCGAAGGGACTGGGCTCGAAGATGACGTCCAGCTGGTACTCGCTGGACAGTCGGTCCGCCATGACCTCGAACTGGAGCTGGCCGACCGCCCCGACGACGAAATCCGCCCCGACGAGAGGACGAAAGAGCTGGGTGACGCCCTCCTCGGCCAATCCCTCCAGCGCCCGGCGAAGGTGCTTGGCCTTGAGAGGGTCCCTCGCCCGAACCCTCTGAAGAATCTCCGGGGCGAAGTTGGGAAGTCCGGCGAATCTCAGGGCCCCGCTCTCGGAAAGGCTGTCTCCCACGCGCAGAACGCCATGGTTCGGAATGCCGATGACATCCCCCGCATATCCCTGCTCGGCGAGTTCCCGGTCGGATGCGAAGAACATGATGGGCGCGTTCACCGACAGCTGCCGTCCCGTGTCCTGGACCTTGAGCTTCATGCCCCTTTGAAACCGGCCGGAGCAGAGGCGGAGGAAGGCGATCCGGTCCCGATGGTTGGGGTCCATGTTGGCCTGGACCTTGAAGATGAAGCCGCTGACCTCGGGATCGCCAGGCGCCACATGCGTCTCCGCGCCCCACCGGACCGCCGCCACAGGGCGCGGCGGCGGAGCGTAAGCGCCCAGGCCGTCCAGGAGTTGCTGCACGCCGAAACGACGAAGAGCTGATCCGAAGAACACCGGAGTCATGTGGCCTTCGAGGAAGGACTGGGGATCAAAGGCGGGAGAGGCCCCCTGCACAAGCTCGCTCGCCTCGAGGAGCTCGTCCCGCTCTTCTGGCGAAAGATAGGCGTCAATGGCCGCACCGTCCGCCGGGACCGCCGGAGGATGTCCGGCCTGCTCGCGCTCGGTCGCGGACCGTTCGAAAGGCAGGAACTGGCGGGAACGCAGGTCGAGCATTCCCTTGAAACGCCCTCCCGAGCCCGCCGGCCAGAACAGGGGCGCCGGGTCGAGCGCCAGCTTGGAGCCAATCTCGTCGAGCAACTCGAGGGGGTCCTGGGCCTCCCGATCCAGCTTGTTGATGAAGGTGACGATCGGGATGTCCCGCAGCCGGCAGACCTCGAAGAGCTTCAGGGTCTGCGGCTCGATGCCCTTGGCCGCGTCCAGGACCATGACCGCGGCGTCCGCAGCCGTGAGGGTCCTGTAGGTGTCCTCCGAGAAGTCCTCGTGGCCTGGCGTGTCCAGCAGATTGAACATCAGGCCCTGGTGATCAAAGGTCATGACGCTGGCCGAGACTGAGATGCCACGTTCGCGCTCGATCTTCATCCAGTCCGAACGTGTCCTGCGGTTCTCGCCTCGCGCGCGGACCTGCCCCGCCGCTCGTATCGCGCCGCCGGACAGCAGGAGAGTCTCCGTCAGCGTCGTCTTCCCAGCATCAGGGTGGGAGATGATCGCAAAGGTGCGGCGGCGAGCGGCTTCTGAGGCGGGAGACAGGTTCATCGCGCCGACCTAGCCCGAGGGAGACGCAGGTGCAATTCCGGCCTGAACGCAGGCGGCTCAGGCCGAGGCCTGGCGTCCGAGCTTGTTCCACACTTCCCTATTCGCCCAGGCTCCGTTCTTGTGCATTTCCTGGAGCTTCAGGAGCTGGGCGAGCAGATCATAACCCACTGAGCAGTACCGGACGGTGACATCCTTGGGGTTGCAGCCCGCATGAGGCGCCACGAAAAGGACCGCATTCAGGCTGGGCTCCTTGGCCATGACCAGCGCGGCGAGCTTGCGGGCCTGAACAGGTTGTTTCAGGTGCAGCTGAGGATCACCTGCGTACAGCTCCTGGCCGAGGACCAGAACCTGTGGAAGCGTGATGGTCCTGATGTTGTGGCCCATAAGGTCTTGGACCATCGCCTTCTGGTCGAACTGCATGACCCAATCATTCATCAGGAAAAGCAATCTCGCATCTCCCAGCGGGCCGATCAGACCTTGGGGAGGGAAAAAACCCTCCCCGGCTGAGCCTGGAAAGTAGGGATGTTCGCCCGAGGAATCCAGAGTCGGGGCGAGGGCGTGCCCTCAATAAAGTAGAACGAACCTGGCTGCAGCTGGGCATACACAGGGTCACCGGGGTCTTGCCGGCCACCAGCAGGGGTTCGATCACCCGATTGTCGGTATCGAAGGCGCGGTCGGCCAGCAAGGCGCCAGCCTGCATCTAAGGCGGTAAGACGTCGGAGCCTTCAGATCGTGGGCCTGGCCGGCGTTCACATGGAAGGCCGCGGGGTTGCCCAGCGCGTCGACAATGGCCTTGCTCTTGGTGCTCAGTCCGCCCCTGCTGTACCCGACGGCTTCGTCGTCCCCAGGCTTTTTTCCGCGCGCCGGCGTTGTGCTGGTGAGCGCGTAAGATGGTCGAGCCGATCACAGTGTATTCGTTGTCCGCGTCGGCGGCCAAAGCCTTGAACACCCGCTCCCGCACACCGCTCTCGGCCCAGCGCAGGTGTCGGGTGCGCACCACCTTCCAGTCGGGACCGAAGCGCTCCGGCAGGTCACGCCAGGGGATGCCCGCCCGGTAGCGGTAGAGCACCGCCTCAACGAACAGCCGGTTGTCCTTCGCCGTCACCCCAACGTGGCCCTCACGGCCCGGCAGCAGCTCCGCAATCTGCTCCCATGGGTCGTCGCGCAGGCCATCGGGCGTCGGTCAGCCTCAGAAGCAGCTGACCTCCTAAGGGTCACTCAGAGCCCCCCTTGGGAATCTGACAATCGTGGACACGCCCTAGTCTTCTTCAACATCCTCGGTCAGAAAGTGACGACCCTGGCGATCTTCCACCTCAACCACCCAGAGGTCCGCGTCGATCCTGCGCGCCTTGCTGATGTAAGCATCGATCTCGTCCTCTTTTTCGGTCAAGGAGGGACGCATCCAGACGGTTTCCCCGTCCGCTCGTGTCGCCTCGGCGAAGAGACGGACACGACCGTCAGACCGGTTCAACGTCTTGACCAGGACGGACCCTGCCCGGGCGTCGCCCTTGTGCACGACCACAACATGACCGCCACCCAGTTCCGCGCGCCGGATCAATGCGGCGACCCAGATGTCCGTGGAGAATTTCAAGGGCTCCGCCGTTGCGCTAGGATTGGCGATGAGACGTCTTCCCGCGTTCGCCCACTTATCCGGAAAGGGGACAGGTGAATGCCTCATACCCGCAGCGGGTTCAATCCCCCGGCCATGGCGCTTCTTGCCGCCTTGTTGGTCTGGCCGGCTGCAGCCTCGTCCGCCGCTGTGGACACCTACTTCGAGCGCGGGTTCATGGTGGAGGCGGGGGCGCGCTGTCGACTCTTCGCGCCGGAGGTCCAGTCAGCCCTGATTTCGGCCCGCGAGCAGGCCCGCGGCGTCGCCCTTAGAGAGGGCGCCTCGGTCGCCGGCCTGAGGTCCGTGGCCGATCGCGCCCGGACCCGAGGCCTTTCAACGCCCTGTGACTCAGCCGAGTTGGCCGCAGCCGCCCGACGCGTCCGCAGCGGCTTCGAAGGCTACGCCCGAACGATCCGTCAGGACTTCGCGGGAGATCGGCTCGGGTGGAAGGCGGACCGTTCGATCAGCCGTCAGCAGGTGCTCTGGAGGCTGAGCCAGGATGTGACCCAGGATGGGAGCCGGATGCGGTTCGGCATAGCCGGCCGGGGAGGCGCAGACAGCCTTATGGCGGTCGCATCCTTTACGGGCGGCGCCTCGCCCTATGCCGCGCGGATCGTCATGCGAGATCAGAGACTGACGGCCGGGGCCTACCTCGATATGCGCGGCGAAAGCCTCAGAACGCTCCCGCTGCCCCGCCGGATACCCCCAGGCGGCCCGTTCGTGAGTTACACGGCCGAGGCGCGATCACCCGCAGGCGAGGACCTGCTCATGGCCGGCGTGAAGTCCGGGTGGGCCTTCAGGTTCCCGGCGAAGGCCGCCGCCGCCATCAGCGAACTTGATCCCCGGGAAGCGATCATAGTCGAGTTTCTTTTCAGTTCCGGCCCGCCCCGGAGACTCCATGTGGAGGTGGGAGATTTCGCGGCCGCCAGGGCCTTTCTCTCGATCACCCGAAGCTGACCTCGTCCGGACCCTCCAGCTCGAGTTCCGGCTGCGTGGCTTCCGTCAGAATCACCGGCAGTCTGACCTCCACCGAGGTTCCCTCACACCACCGGCTCCGGATCGTCATGTCACCGCCATGGAGACCTGCAAGAGCCTTGACGATACTGAGTCCCAGCCCCGATCCTGCGTATCTCTGCTCGCGATCTCCCGACTGTTCAAAAGGCTGGCCCAGGCGCGCCAGGTCCGCAGCAGGAATGCCCCGGCCGGTATCGGAAACGGAGAGGACCAGATCCTGGCCCCGGACGCTGATCGACAGCGCGATCCGGCCTCCGGCAGGCGTGGCCTTGAGAGCATTCGACAAGAGGTTCAGGGCGATCTGCTTGAGCGCGCGCCGATCTGCGCGAACCTCGATCCGCTCCCTCAGGCTGGGGGTCGAGAACTTCACCCCCGCACGGTCAATCTGGCCGCGCATCAGCCGGATGACCGCCCTCGCCGCCTCGCGCACGTCAAAGATTTCGGGATGCAGTTCGAAGCGTTCAGCCTCCATCCGGGACATGTCCAGAACATCGCTGATCAGCTCAAGAAGCAGTTCGCCGGATTCGTGTATGAGATCCGGATATCCCCGATATCGGGCCGGCAAGGGCCCTAGAACCTCTTCTTTCATGGCGTCCGCAAAACCCAGTATCGCATTCAGCGGGGTCCGCAGTTCGTGGGCGAGACTCGCGAGAAAGCGGGACTTTGCGGCGCTGCGGGCCTCGGCCTCCGCCAGACGGGCCTCGAGCTCCGCCTCCCCGCCGAGGAAGGGACGCAGGTCGAGGAGTCTGGCGTGCAGCCGGCCATCCCCCGCCCGGTTCACCTCCATGCCAAGCCAGGGGGCTCCCGCCAATTCGGTCGCGATCCTGACGGCCGCCGACCCCGTTTCATAAGCCTGCAGAACAGTCTGGTGCAGGACGAAGGCGGACTCCGGAAACCGGTCCGGAAGGCTTTCGCCAACGAAAAACCCCGAAAGGCCGCCGACGCCGCTTCCCACTGAGCGAAGGACCCGCCCCTCCGGATCAAGCTCGAGGGTCAAGCCGTGATGGACTTCGGACAGGTCGGGGGACGCCTCTTTCGGGGCCTGGCAGGCCAGCCTGTCCCGATCTCCAGTCCGACTCGACTCCATCTTTGGAGTCTATCCCGGACACCCTGATCCTGGGAGGCCAGACCGCGGATTCCCGGTGGATAAGGCTTTCTCACCACCCTTCGTCCCACCCTTGCGACCCAGGAGGGAAGAAACGGACTTTCACTATCCTGAGCTGCGATCTAGACGATCCGGTGCGGGACAGGACGCCTTGCCCCGCCCAGCAACGGAGATCCGGTGACAGCCTCCACGACCCTTGCGCGCCGCCTCGACGACCTTGCCGAGACCTTCGAGGTCCTTGACGACTGGGAAGAACGCTACCGTCACGTGATCGATCTCGGACGGACCCTCGCTCCCCTGGACGAAGCTGAGCGGACGGAGGTCAACCGCGTCCGCGGGTGCGCCAGTCAGGTCTGGCTGGTGACCGAACCCCAGGCTGACGGCTCCCTGACCTTTCGGGGGGACTCCGACGCCCACATCGTCCGAGGTCTGATCGCCCTGCTCCTTGGACTTGTGTCTGGTCTTCCTGCGCGCGAGATCGCCGCCTTCGATGCGAAGGAAGCTTTGAATCGTCTGGGCCTCTCAGGTCATCTCTCGTCACAGAGGACCAATGGGCTCTCCGCCATGGCGGAGCGCATCCGATCGGACGCCAGGGCGCGCCTGCGCGCCGGCTGAGATGGGGTCAGGCGGCCCGGATGCCTGAGACCGAACTCAGGACCTTCTCGCCGCCCAGAACGACGTCATAGCCGAGGATCATGTCGACATCCCGGCCATTCGCCGCGAGCGGCAGGCGCATCCAGAGCACAGAGAGGTGAGGGGCGCCCCGCCAGCCCAGGGAATGCGCGCCGATGGCGGGCCGACGATCGTTGATGATCGCCTCAAGTTCCCGCCGCCAATAGTCCGCGGCAGGTCCGGAATAGATTTCCCTGACCGTACGCCCGGTGATCTCGGCGCCATAGACGTCATAGAGCCCGGTGCCGGCCAGCCGCACCCGGAAAAGCCGGTCTGCGTCGGCCTCAATCAGACTGACGTGGGGCAGAAAGGACTTGAGGTCGCAGGGCTGGACATCCGAGCGGGATGGAAGCCTGCCGTCCCTGCGCAGGCCTGCCCAGTAGGCGTAAAGCGCTTCTTGTGCGCCCTCCACCTGAGCGGAGACGCCGAGTTCCGACACCATCTTCAGAGTCCCCAACAACCCCTTTGGATTCCTAAGGAATCCTTTATCGCCTGATGCGCGAATCGGCGGCAAGCGAAAATTGGTTAACGGGTCACTTTCGATCTGGAAGAGATGCGGAAGAGCCCGACCGTGATCACCACGGTCGGGCCTCATGGCTCCGGCTTGCCCCGGGCCCTGGGATCAGGCCTTGCCGCGACGCCGGGGAGCCTGCCGGCCGCCCTGGCCAAGACCCATCTGCTTGGCGAGATCCGAGCGGGCCTTGGCGTAGTTCGGGGCGACCATCGGATAGTCCTTGGGCAGACCCCACTTCGCCCGATATTCTTCAGGGCTCATATTGTACTTGGTGCGCAGGTGGCGCTTGAGCGACTTGAACTTCCGACCGTCCTCGAGGCAGATGATGAAGTCGGGCGTAATCGAGCGACGGACAGGGACCGCCGGGTCGCGAGGCGCAGCTTCGACCGGCTCGACGCCGGCGCTGACACCCGCCAGGGCCCGATGAACGCTCTGGATGAGAGCGGGAAGTTCAGCAGCCGAAATCGTGTTGTTTCCGACATAGGCGGAAACAATGTCCGCAGTCATTTCGATGACTTCCGTCTTCTCATTCATATCTAGTTTCCATTCTCCAAAATCAAAAAACGAGTCGCTGGCCCCTGGGGCGTGACGCGGAGATAGCGAGGCGACGGAGCCTAGGCAAGATTGATCCGCAAGCTGATCTCACTTGCGATGCATTATTCACGCTTGCAGGACAGAATTCGTCGATCAATGGACAAATCGAAACCCCTCCTGTCGAGCAACAAGAGGGGCTCCCGCATCATCGAAACTTGGGGGCGCTCCAATGCTCCCAGATGTCCGGAAGATCGGTTGACACCCGATCGGGATAGCGGGGCGGACGCTTTTCCAGGAAGGAGGTGACGCCTTCCTTGGCGTCGGCCATGGCGCCGCGGGCCTGGATTCCACGGCTGTCAGCCATGTGCGCCTCCATGGGATGGCTTGCCCCGGCCATCCGCCAGATCAGCTGCCGGGTCAGGGCGATGGAGACCGGGGCGGTGTTGTCCGCGATCTCGCGGGCCAGGGCGCGGGCGGCCGGCAGCAGGTCGTCGGGCGCGTGCAGGGAGCGGACGAGACCCCGTTCATGGGCCTCCTGCGCCGGGAAGACGCGCCCCGAATAGCACCACTCCAGGGCGGTCTGAACGCCCACGAGGCGGGGCAGGAACCATGAGGAACAAGCTTCCGGGTTGATGCCGCGGCGGGAGAAGACGAAGCCATACTTCGCGTCGGTGGAGGCCATCCGGATGTCCATGGCCAGCTGCATGGTGACCCCGACGCCCACGGCGGGGCCGTTCACGGCGGCGATCACCGGCTTCAGGCTGTCATAGATCCGCAGGGTCAGGAGGCCGCCGCCGTCGCGCTGGACGCCTTCGACCGTACGAGCCTCCTTGTCCTGCCCGCCGCGGGTCGAATAGTCGAAGGTCGCCGCCCCGGCCGAGAGGTCTGCGCCGGCGCAGAAGGCGCGGCCGGCGCCGGTCACGATCACGACCCGGACGCTGTCGTCGGCGTCGGTCTGGTCGAAGGCGGCGATCATCTCCTGCATCATCTGCGTGTTGAACGCGTTGAGCTTGTCGGGTCGGTTGAGGGTGAGGGTGGCGATGCCGTCCTCGACTTCCAGGCGGATCGTCTCGAAGTTTGACATGGTCTTGCGTCTCCGTGGCGTTTCGGGCGCATCGGTCGGCCTTGACGGACCTTCCGTCAAGACCTGCATATGCACTCCGCAAGCCGGAGGACCGGCGGCCCGCAGCCGGGCGACGACCGAGGAGGATGATCATGCACCCCGCCACCCACGCCCGGACCCAGCCGGACCGCGCCGCCTACATCATGGGCGCGACGGGGGAGACCGTCACCTATGCCGAGCTGAACGACCGCTCGAACCAGGGCGCCCAGCTGTTCCGCGCGCTGGGCCTCAAGACCGGCGACGTGATCGCCCTTATGCTCGACAACCACCCCCGGTATTTCGAGATCGCCTGGGCCGCCCAACGCTCGGGGCTCTACTTCACCTGCATCTCGTCCAAGCTGTCGGCGGGAGAGATCGAGTACATCATGAAGGACTGCGAGGCGAAGGTGCTGATCACCTCCGCCGGCGTGGGCCCGGTTATCGATGAGCTTCCAGCCCTCATCCCCGGGGTGAAACTCTATATGGTCGGTGAGCCCCGGCCGCCCTACGAGAGCTTCGGGGCCGCCCGGGCCTCCATGCCCGCTGAGCCCATCTCCGACGAGACCGCCGGCGCCGACATGCTCTATTCTTCGGGCACCACCGGCCGGCCCAAGGGAATAAAGCCGCCCCTGACCGGCGCCGCAATCGACGAGCCCAACGCCCTGACGATGATGGCCCAGGGGCTCTTCGGGTTCCGGCCGGACAGCATCTACATCTCCCCTGCCCCCCTCTACCACGCTGCGCCTTTGCGCTGGTGCATGGGCGTTCACCGGATGGGCGGCACCGTCGTTGTGATGGAGAAGTTTGATCCCGAGACCGCCCTCTCCCTGATCGAGCGCTACAAGATCGACGTCGGCCAGTGGGTGCCCACCCACTTCGTGCGCATGCTCAAGCTGCCGGCCGAGGTCCGCGCAAAGTACGACGTCTCGTCCATCCGCTCGGCGGTCCACGCCGCCGCCCCCTGCCCCGTCCCGGTCAAGGAGCAGATGATCGACTGGTGGGGCAAGGTGGTGCACGAGTACTACGCCGGATCCGAGGGCAACGGCTTCTGCTATGTCGGCCCCGAGGATTGGCTGACCCACAAGGGCACGGTGGGCCGCTCGGTCATGGGAGAGGTCAAGATCGTCGGCGACGATGGCGAGGAGGTCCCGCCGCGCACCGAAGGGACGGTCTACTTCGCCGGCGGCGCCCCGCTCGCCTATCACAACGCCCCGGACAAGGTGGCCGAGAACACCAACAAGCACGGCTGGACCACCCTGGGCGACGTGGGCTGGGTGGATGAGGAGGGCTTCCTCTACCTCACCGACCGCAAGAGCTTCATGATCATCTCCGGCGGGGTAAATATCTATCCGCAGGAACTCGAGAACCTGCTGATCACCCATCCGAAGATCACCGACGCCGCCGTCGTCGGCGCGCCGCACGAGGAGATGGGCGAGCAGGTGGCGGCCGTCATCCAGCCCGCCGACTGGGCGGACGCCAATGACGCCTTCCGCGCCGAGATCGCAGAGTTCTGCCGGGCCAACATCAGCCACGTGAAGTGCCCGCGGATCATCGACTTCATGGAGGAGCTGCCCCGCCACCCGACGGGCAAGCTCTACAAGCGCCTGATCCGCGACGCCTACTGGGGCAAGGAAGGCTCCAAGATCGTCTGACGTCGCCGGGCGGAGGGGGTCTGCTGAACCGCCGTTGACCCCCTCGGCCTTTGGGGGAGTAATCGCCGCCTCATTCCTCGCCCTCTAGAGAGGGGGAGGTGGACCGCGAAGCGGGCCGGATGGGGTCTGCTGAGGGGCCGTTGCGCGCCCTCACCCCGCTCCGCGGGGAGCTCCCCCGCAGGGGAGCAATTGGCTCCCTAATTCCTCCACCTCTTGAGGGGGAGGTGGGCCGCGAAGCGGACCGGAGGGGGTCTGCCGCGATGCCGGTTCGCCCCTAGTATGCCCGGCCGATCAGGATCTCCTCCACGCCCGGCCGCCCCGTGAACAGGCACGGCCCGAAGGCCGCAGGCTGGTCCATCGGGGCGTTGCGGAGCGTCAGGCGCAGGGCCTTCAGCTTCTGCTCGATGGCCTCCAGCTCCTCGCCGGTGGGCCGGGCCCAGGGCGCGCGCACCCAGCCCCGGAAGGCGGTGGCCTCCTCGTCATCGCCCGCCTCCGCGCCGAAATAGGCGGCCATGTCGTCGAAGGTCGCGATGTCGGTGCGGATGTTCGCCCCCAGGCGCGCCTTGGCCTCGTCGTAGAGGCCCTGCTGGATATCGGCGAGCAGGGCCGGCAGGCCGGCGAGGAAGTCCTCCCGCGAGAGGGACTGGCTGGCCACCTTGTCGCCGTCGCGCAGCCGGTCCCGGCGCATGAAGCTGATGGTCCCGCCGGCCACGTCGCGGGGGCCCAGCTCGATGATCACCGGCGCGCCGCGGCGCACCCAGTTCCAGCGCTTCTCGGCCGACTTCTGGGCCTTGGTGTCAAGAAGGGCCCTCACCGGCTCGCCCAGGGTGATCACCTGGCCCATGGCCTTCACCAGGGCCTCGCCCGCCGCCACGACCTCGGCGTCCTCGGGCTTGTCCCTCAGCATGGGCACGATCACCACCTGCCGGGGCGCGATGGCCGGGGGCAGGCGCAGGCCGTCGTCGTCGCCGTGGGTCATGATCACCCCGCCGATCAGGCGGGTCGAGACGCCCCAGCTGGTGGTGTGGCAGTGCACCAGCTCACCCGCCGAATTCTGGAAGCGGATGTTCTGGGCCTCGGCGAAGTGGGTCCCGAGGTCGTGCGAGGTCCCCGCCTGCAAGGCCTTGCCGTCCTGCATCATGGCCTCGATGGAGAAGGTGTTGTCCGCGCCGGGAAACCGCTCGTTCTCGGGCTTCTCACCGGCGACCACCGGCATGGCGAGGACAGTCTCGGAGAACTCGCGGTAGACCTCCAGCATCTTCAGGGTCTCCTCCCGGCCCTCCTCGGCGGTGGCGTGGGCGGTGTGGCCCTCCTGCCAGAGGAATTCGGAGGTCCGCAGGAACAGGCGGGTGCGCATTTCCCAGCGCACGACATTGGCCCACTGGTTGATCAGGACGGGCAGGTCCCGGTGGCTCTTGATCCAGCGCGAGAAGGCGTCGCCGATGATGGTCTCGGAAGTGGGGCGCACCACCAGCGGTTCTTCCAGACGGGCGTCGGGATCGGGCCCGAGCTTGCCGTCCACCGACTTCAGCCTGTGGTGGGTGACCACCGCCATTTCCTTGGCGAAGCCTTCGACGTGGTCGGCCTCCTTGGCGAAGAAAGACAGGGGAATGAAGAGCGGGAAATAGCAGTTCTCGTGCCCGGTCTCCTTGATCCGCCGGTCGAGGGTTTGCTGGATCCGCTCCCAGACGCCATAGCCCCATGGCTTGATGATCATCGCCCCGCGGGTCGGGGAGACCTCGGCCAGGTCGGCCTCCCGGACAATGGCCTGGTACCAGTCGGGGAAGGTGGACGTATTGCCGGTCATGCGGCTGACGCTGAGCGCGCGTTGCATCGGGGCCTCCTGCTGCAGGCCTCTCCATAAGGCGGAGGCGTCCCACGGGCAAAGCCCGCTTGCGCGGTCGGCGGCGGATGCTATCGCTAGCGGCGCGATTGCAACATCTTGAGGAGCGCGACATGAACCCCGTGGAATTCAAGGACCTGCCCGGCCTCGTTGGCCAGGAAGTCGGCGTCTCGGACTGGGTCGAGATCAGCCAGGAGCGGGTCAACCAGTTCGCCGAGGCCACTGGCGACCACCAGTGGATTCACGTCGACGTGGAGCGCGCCACGCGTGAAATCGGCGGCCCCATCGCCCACGGCTACCTGACCCTGTCGCTCATCCCCTTCCTGGGCGCGGGCATGCTGCCCGTGAAGGGCGTCAGTCGAGGCATCAACTATGGTTCCGACAAGGTCCGCTTCATCAACATGGTGCGTGTCGGCAAGCGGGTTCGCATGCGCCAGAAGCTGATCGGCGCCGAGCCCAAGGCTGGCGGCATGCAACTCCGCAACGAATGCACCATTGAAATCGAGGGGGAGTCCAAGCCCGCGTGCGTGGCCGAGACCATCAGTGTTCTGTACGGCGCCTGAAGCGCATGCACCGGGGCGGCGCTTGCGTCGCCCCTGCCCCCTCAAGACCTGGACGCCCGCAATGAATCGCAGAAACTGGCTCGCCGGCGCCGCAGCCATGGCCTTCGCAACCCCCGCGGCGGCGGCGGCACGGAGCACACGCCCCATGACCACCCCGGCGCCTCCCATCGCCCGTCGCGACCCTGTCGTCATCACCCAGCTGGGGCGGACGCGCACGGATGAGTTCGCCTGGATGAAGGATGGGAACTGGCAGAAGGTTCTGCGCGACCCTTCCGTGCTGAAGCCTGAGATCCGCCAGCACCTGGAGGCGGAGAACGCCTATATGCGGGCGGTCCTGGCGCCCACCGAGTCTCTCCAGGAGACCCTCTTCCAGGAGATGAAGGGGCGAATTCGGGAGGACGACGCTTCAGCCCCCGCGCCCGACGGCGACTACGCCTATCTGACCCGCTACGCCCCCGGCGCCCAGCACCCCGTCCATGTCCGCCGGCCTCGCCGGGGCGGCGCCGAGGAAGTCCTGCTGGACGAGGAGGCTGAGGCCAAGGGCAAGGCCTTCTTCAGCGTGGGCGCCGCCGGACACTCGCCGGATCACCGCTACTACGCCTGGGCGGCCGACGAGCAGGGCTCGGAGGTCTTCCGCATCCGCATCCGGGACCTCTCCACCGGCCAGGTCCTGCCCTCGCCGGTCGAGAGCTCGACAGGTGACTTCACCTTCTCGCCCGACAGCGCCTGGCTCTTCTGGACCTGGCGGGACGACAATGGACGCCCCGCCCGGATTTATCGCCGCCCCGTCCGGGGGACCGCCGCCGACGACGTCCTGGTCTACACCGAGCGAGACGAGGGCTTCTTCATCGGGGTCCGGCGAAGCGCCTCGGGTCGCTTCCTGCTGATCCCCTGCGGCAACCAGGAGACCAGCGAGGTCCTGCTTATCCCTGCCGACCGGCCCACGGCCGCGCCGGTTCCCCTGGAACCCCGCCGCGACGGCGTGCTTTATGACGTCGAGCACTGGAACGACCGCTTCATCATCCGCACCAATGCCGACGGGGCCGTGGACTTCAAGCTGGTCGCCGCGCCGGAGGCCGCGCCAGGACGCGCCGGCTGGAAGGACCTCATCCCCCACCGGCCAGGCGTACTCGTCGAGGGCGTGATCGCCTTCCGGCGCTGGATGGTGCGTCTGGAGAAGGCCGACGCCTTGAACCGGATCGTCATACGGGGCGAGGACGGCGCCGAGCACGCCATCGCCTTCGACGAACCCGCCTTCGCCCTCGCCCTCGATCCGGGGCTTGAGTACGACACCGACGTCCTGCGCTTCGTCTACAACTCCATGACCACGCCCCGGAGCTGGGTGGACTACGACATGGCCCGTCGCGCCCGGACCGTGGTGAAGACCCAGGACATCCCCTCCGGCCACGACCCCTCGCGCTACGAGACCCGTCGCCTGAACGCTCGGGCAGCCGACGGGACCGAGGTCCCTGTCTTCGTCCTGATGCGGAAGGGGCAGAAGCTCGACGGCTCTGCGCCCCTCCTCCTCTATGGCTATGGCAGCTATGGCATCTCCCAGGAGGCCAGCTTCTCCATCCGCGCCCTGAGCCTGGTGGACCGGGGCTGGATCTGGGCCCGGGCTTGTGTCCGGGGCGGCGCGGAAAAGGGTCGCGGCTGGTTCCTCGACGGGCGCCGCGAGCGCAAGATGAACACCTTCACGGACTTCATCGCCTGCGCAGAGCACCTGCACCGGCAGGGCTACGGTCGGCCGTCCAATACCGTGGCCTATGGCGGTTCGGCGGGCGGCCTGTTGATGGGCGCCGTGGCCAACCTGCGCCCGGACCTGTTCACGGGGATCATCGCCGCCGTGCCCTTCGTGGATGCGCTCAACACCATGAGCGACGCCTCCCTGCCCCTGACGCCGCCGGAGTGGCCGGAGTGGGGAAACCCGCTGACCGACCCCAAGGCCTACGACACGATCGCCGCCTACAGCCCCTACGACAACATCGCACCCCGCCCCTATCCGGCCGTTCTGGCGACGGGGGGGCTGTCGGATCCCCGGGTCACATATTGGGAGCCCGCCAAGTGGGTGGCGCGCCTGCGCCCGGCGTCCACCAGCGGGCGCCCCATCCTCCTGAAGATGAACATGGAGGCCGGCCACGCCGGCGCGGCGGGCCGGTTCGACGACCTGAAGGAGACAGCCCTGGAATACGCCTTCGCCCTCTGGGCGGTGGAAAACCGTGGAGCCTCCTGAGGCGCGCCGGATGATGTCAGGAAATGGCTGGGGAACTAGGACTCGAACCTAGAATGACGGTACCAAAAACCGCTGTGTTACCATTACACCATTCCCCAGCAGGAACGGCGACGCAGATGGGCCGCGCGAGGGCGTCGGAATAGCCCAAGGCCGGACGGGATGCAACGCCTCCGCCTCGCTTGCGACCCGGCGCCCGGTCCTCTATAAGCCGGCCCCTTAGTCGGAGTGTGGCTCAGTCTGGTAGAGCACCGCGTTCGGGACGCGGGGGTCGCAGGTTCAAATCCTGCCACTCCGACCATTTCCCCCCAGCGCCCAATGATCACCGCCCGAGACCCGGTCTCGCGCGAAATGTTCATGTTTTGTTTTGCCGCCTCCAGTCACCGTGAGACACCCATCGGGACCCGGAGGGACCGCCCCGATCCGGCGTGAACCTTAGCGGAGCAAGATATGGCGAAGATGCCCAAGGGCCAGCCTCGTGAGGTCCCTGACCCCGAGGGAGAGCTTTATGATCGCGAGATGGCGCGCATCCGGAGGATGCAGGAGACTCAAGACTATGGCGCGGCGCCTCCACAGGACATCCTCGAAGCTGACCCGGACATCCTGGACAGCCTGCCCAGGATTCGTCAGCCAGGCCCCGTAGCGTCACTGATCCCGGTCGTCGGGCCGGCCTGGCAGGCGGCGGCGGACTTGCAGGAAGGAAACCTGGTCGGCGCCGGCGTGAATACCGCGCTGGCCATCGCGGATGCGACGCCTGCAGGGCCATTGATCAAGGGCGCCAAGGCCGCGAAACTTGGCATTGGGGTCTTAAAGAAGGGGTCCGTGACCGCCGGCGCAGCGCAAAAGATGATCAAGAAGGCGGGCCTTACGGGACCCGGAAAGGAGGTCCACCACTCCATTCCCCTCGATGGCGTGGGCCGATCTGTCCAGGATTGGCGGAATCACTACCTCTTCCTGAAGGTCCTTCCCAAGGAGGTTCACCGCCGCTTGCATGGCAGTTGGGCGGGAAAGCCCCGGTATGATCCCGTCCGGCGCATTTGGTACGGGACAACCGACTGGCAGAAGGCCTTCCCGACCTCGGGGGCCTCCATGACGGCCGACAGCGT
>NZ_JADCBG010000104.1 GCF_020253645.1 Phenylobacterium sp. | reverse complement strand
TCGAGGCGCCTTTCCCTTCGCCGGCATGACCCGGATCAGGTTCTGCGGGTCGCGGGCTCGCCCGCCTCTCAGCCGCCTGAGCGCGGCTCCCCGAGGACAGCCCGACCCTAGAGCGAAACGCGGGACCTGGAAAGGAAAAGGGCGGCCGCCGGACCGGCGACCGCCCCGTAGGTCCTCCTGCGAAGGACGGTCAGCCCTTCGGCGACGCGGACGACGCGCCGGCGGTCCGGGTCTGCGACTTCCTGGTCTCGGTCAGGATGTAGGCGCGGAGGTCCTCAACTTCCTTCTCGTTCAGGAAGCGCGAGAAGCTCGCCATGCCCCGGCTGGCCAGGGCGCCGTCGAGCATCACGGACTTGAAGCTGTCGGCGGTGAGCAGCATCTGCGACTTCTTGAGGTCAGGCAGGAAGGTCCCCGAAACGCTGGGGCCATGACAGACTTGGCAGTTCTCGTGATAGAGCGCGAAGCCGTTCTTCACGTCACCCTTGCCGGCGACGACCTGGGTGAGGTCGAGGGCCGGGATCTCGGGGATGACATAGGGCTTGGCCGTCGCCTTGCCGCCCAGCTTGAAGACCATGAGCCTTCCGGGCAGGCGGGGACGATCCTTGAGCATGATGGAGGCCGAGGTCGCGGCGGCGCCGCCATAGCCCACCATGAGGGCGACATACTGCTCACCGTCGAGCTCGTAGGTGGACGGGGCCGCGACAATGCCGTTGCCGGTGTCCAGGCTCCAGAGCTTCTTGCCGGTGGCCGCCTCATAGGCGACGAAGTCGCCCTCGCCCGCGCCCTGGAAGACGAGACCGCCGGCCGTCGACAGGAGGCCGCCATTCCAGAAGAAGGGATGTTCAATTGTCCAGCGCGCCTTTCCCGCGACGGGGTCCCAGGCGATCAGCTGGCCCTTGTACAGGGCCTTGATCGCCTTCAGCTGCGTGGCGTCGTCAGGAAGAGCGTTGGCGAGGAAGTCGGTGCCCAGGTTCCAGGCGCCGGGCCGATACTTGAAGTCCTTCACGCGGGTGTAGGCGAAGGGCGCCGTATGGGCCGGAATGTAGACAAGGCCTTCCTTCGGATTGAAAGCCATGGGGTGCCAGTTGTGGGCGCCCAGCGGGCCCGGCAGCGCCATGGCGGGCGCGTTCTCGTAGCGCGCGCCTTCCACCTCGATTGGCCGTCCGGTCTTCAGGTCAACCCCCTTGGCCCAGGTGACGGGCGCGTAAGGCGTGGCCGAGATCAGCTGACCGGTCGCGCGGTCGATGACATAGAAGAAGCCGTTCTTCGGCGCCTGCATCAGGACCTTGCGCGGCTGCCCGCCCACCGTGATGTCGGCCAGGATCATGTGCTGGGTGGCTGTGTAGTCCCAGCTTTCGCCCGGGGTCGTCTGATAGTGCCAGACATACTCGCCTGTGTCGGGCCTCAGGGCCAGGATGGACGAAACGAAGAGGTTGTCGCCCTTGCCGTCAGAACGCTCCTGGTGGTTCCAGGGCGTTCCGTTGCCAACGCCGAGATAGACAATGTCCAGGGCCGGATCGTAGGCCATGGAATCCCAGATGGTCCCGCCGCCGCCGGTCTTCTTCCAGGTCTCTCCGAACCAGGTTCCCGCGGCCTTCTCGGCCATGATCTTGTCGGAGGCCGCACCATCGGGCTTACCGTCCGGATTGGGGGCCGTATAGAAGCGCCAGACCATCTTGCCGGTGTCGGCGTCATAGGCTGAGACATAGCCGCGAACGCCGTACTCGGCTCCGCCATTCCCGATCAGCACCTTGTCCTTCACGATGCGCGGGGCGCCCGTGATGGTGTAGGGGCGGGAGGTGTCAGTGGTCTGGACGGTCCAGGCGGGCTTCCCGGTCTCCGCATCCAGGGCGATGAGTCTCCCGTCGAGGGCCCCGAAGTAGACCTTGCCCTTCCAGACGGCGACGCCCCGGTTCACGACGTCGCAGCAGGCGTCCATGCCCTTGGATCCGTCAACCTTGGGATCGTACGACCACTTCACGGCCCCGGTGCGGGCGTCGAAGGCATAGACCTTTGACCAGGCGGTCGTTGTGTAGAGCACGCCGTCAACCATGACCGGTGTGGCTTCCTGCCCGCGGTCGGTGTCGAACTCGTAGTACCAGGCAAGGCCCAGGTCCTTGACGTTGGAGATATTGATCTTGTCGAGGGGGCTGTAACGCTGCTCGTCATAGGTCCGCCCCACGGCCAGCCATTCGCCATTGCCGCTGGCCGCCGCGAGGCGCTCTCCATCCACCCGCCCAGCCTTGCCGCCAGCCTGACCGCACGCAGCAACCAGGATGCACAAGGCGGACACCGCCAAAAGGCGTTGAAGCATGGTTGTCTCCTCCCCACTGGGCCCCAAGTCCGGCCGCCAGGTGAATATGCCCGACACCGTGGCAACGGCAAGCCATGACATGGCGTCACTTGCCACAGTGCGGGACCTGGTGTTCTTGGAAGAGAAACCTCGCCTTTACCGGCGTACGCGACCTTCCCGGACCGACGGGTCCGACACCCGGTCGCAAACTCTGGGGAAGCCGGTCCTTGAGCAAGACGATCCTTGTTGTGGATGATGATCCAACCCAGAGACGCCTCATTCAGGCGGTTCTCGAGCGGGAGGGCTTTGTCGCCGGGGTCCTGCCCAGCGGCGACGCTCTGCTGGAGCGGCTGGACTCAGGAGGCGCCTGCGACCTGATCCTCCTCGACCTGGTCATGCCCGGCCGATCAGGACTGGAAACCCTCGGTGATCTGCGGGTTCGGGGACATCAGCATCCAGTGATCGTCCTGACCGCCTCGGGAGGTATCGACACGGTCGTGTCGGCCATGCAGGCGGGAGCCACGGACTTCTTCGTCAAGCCCGCTTCGCCGGAGCGGATCACGATCTCCATCAATAACGCCTTGTCGATTGGCGCCCTCAAATCCGAGGTGGCACAGCTGCGGAAGCGCGCCGAGGGCAAGACGACCTTCTCCGACCTGGTCGGGGACTCGCCGGCCATGCAGATCGTGAGGCGGATGGGCGAGCGCGCCGCCCGATCTTCCATACCGGTGCTGATTACTGGAGAAAGCGGCGTCGGCAAGGAGGTCATCGCACGGGCCGTTCACGGGTCCTCGGATCGCGCGGGCCGGCCCTTTGTCGCCGTCAATTGCGGAGCCATTCCCGGCGCCCTCGTCGAGTCCCTCCTCTTCGGCCACGAAAAGGGAAGCTTCACCGGCGCAACGGAAAAGCACGCGGGAAAGTTCCAGGAGGCCAACGGCGGCACTCTTCTGCTTGACGAGGTCGGTGAGTTGCCGATGGACGTTCAGGTCAAGCTGCTGCGTGTTCTCCAAGAGGGAGAAATCGATCCCGTGGGCTCCCGCCGGTCGCGCAAGGTGGATGTCCGGATCATCTCGGCTACGAACAGAGATCTCTCACGGGCCGTCGCGGAGGGCGGCTTCCGCGAAGATCTCTTCTACCGCCTCAACGTGTTTCCCATCGAAGCTCCGCCCCTCAGGGAGCGCAGGGAAGACATCCCCGCCCTTATGGAATCCTTCATTCGGCGCATCAGCCTTGAGGAGGGCCGGACCGTCACCGGTGCAACCCCCGAGACGCTTGAACTCCTCGTGCGCCATGACTGGCCGGGGAACATCCGCCAGCTCGAGAATGCAGTCTACAGGGCGATTGTGCTCTCGGATGGCCATCAGCTTCGACCCTACGACTTCCCCGCAATCTCGGGCCTCTCGCCCCCGTCGGAGGCGCACCTGGCATCCCCGCCGCCGCCTATGGCGCCGGGACTGGTTCCCGCCCCGGCGGAGGACCCTGACGCCGAGACCGCCGCACATCCCGTACGGATCCTTGATGAGGACGGCCACATGAGGGCGCTTGAGGCCATCGAGGGCGACCTGATCCGGCTGGCCCTTGAGCGATACCAGGGCCATATGAGCGAGGTGGCCCGTCGCCTTGGGATCGGACGCTCGACCCTCTACCGGAAGGTCCGGGAAAATGGCCTTGGAGACCTGGCGGGACTGGATGGCGGCTGAAGGCCCTCCGGCTCAGTCCTGATCCTCACCGGACCCTGCCTCACGGTCCCGTTTTCGACGCAGAGGGCGGCGGCCGGCCGACGAGGGTGGCGGATGACCAGCGGCCTTCGCCGCTATCTCCTTGAGCTTGCGTTGCTGCAGGGCCGACAGAGCCTGTCCCGGGACGCCCTTTTCAGGATCGCCAAAGGCCCGGCCATAAGTCTGGACCCGCGACTCCACCGAACCGAGGAACTCCCCCTCCCAGTCGGAGAGGTCTACGCCTGAGAGTTCCGCCTTGCGCCGCGTGCGTCGGAGGGCGTTCAGGGCGGCCCGCCGGGCGGCTTTACGGGGATCGGCGGGCGTCCTTCTCAAATCTCGCCCATCGCAGAAAGATAGAGGTCGAGAATGGCCTCCTCCTCCTGCCGCTTTGCCCGGTCCTGCTTTCTCAGGCGAACCACCTTCCGGAGAATCTTGACGTCGAAGCCGGCGCCTTTGGCCTCGGCGAAGACTTCCTTGATCTGCTCCATGACCTCCGCCTTCTCATGCTCAAGGCGTTCTATGCGCTCGACAATGCTGCGCAGGCGCCCTTGGGCGTCCTGGTTAAGGATATCGGATTGGGCGTCATCACCAGCCATGACCGGAGGCTCCTGCAGGAATGTGTCTGAGGTGAGGCGCGTGGGCGCTGCGGACTGAAGCGCCTGTACCCTGACCGCGAGGCGTCGCGAAGGGCGGGATACAGAAGGTCTTTGGACGATCCGCGGACCGCCGCCGACGGCGCCTCAGCCCTGCTTGGCCTTGAAGCGGGGGTCCGTCTTGTTGATCACGTAGACGACGCCCTTGCGGCGCACCAGCTTGCAGTCGCGGTGGCGAGTCTTGAGCGACTTCAGCGAGCTTCTGACCTTCATGACCTTCGTCTTCCGTACGGGCGGAGCAGAGCCCCGGCGACCGAGTGAGCGGCGCGTATACGGAACCGAGGGCGGCAAGTCAATTCCGGTCACCGGACCTTGCGGCGACGCCGCCGTTGCCCCGGGCCCCGGAGCATCCTAACTCAGGGTGGATGAAGCGCCGAACCTTCCTCGCCACGGCCGCCGCAGCCCTCGTCACACCTGCCCTGGGTGCAAGGTCCGCCGGCGACCTTGAGGCTGCCGCGCAGACGGCTTTCACCGAGTGGTTGTCGGCCTTCAGGATCACCGCCCTTGCCTCCGGTCTTCCTGCAGAGGTCGTGGAACGGGAGCTCTCGGGCCTCGTCCCTGACCCCCGGGTCCGCGGTTCCGACCGAAACCAGCCGGAGTTCTCCCGCCCCTTCAGCCATTATGTGCGACGCGCCGCGAGCGAGGACCGCGCGGCGATCGGACGGCGCCGCATGGCGGAACTGGAACCGGGCCTCTCGAGCGCCGTATCCGCCCTGGGCGTTCCGACCGAGATCCTGGTTGCGATCTGGGGAATGGAGTCCGGCTACGGCGCCAACCTCGGAGACCATGACGTGATCAGGTCCATGGCGACTCTGGCGGCCGATGGACGGCGCCGGGGCTTCGCTGAGGACCAGCTTCTGGCAGCCCTCCGCATCATCGCTTCAGGCGAATGGCCGCGGGGCCGACTGGTGGGATCCTGGGCCGGGGCCATGGGGCAGACCCAGTTCATCCCCTCCAGTTTCCTCAGCCTCGCGGTCGATGCCGACGGTGATGGTCGCCGCGACCTGTGGGGGTCCGCGCTGGACGCCCTCGCGTCTTCGGCGAACCTCCTTGTCCGGGCGGGCTGGGGACGGGGTCAAGGCTGGGCGATCGAAGTCACGACTCCGGAGGCCTTCGACTTCTCGGTCGCGGAGGCCCTCAGCGCACCCCTCCCGGTCTGGCGGGACCTGGGCCTGCGCCAGGCGGATGGGTCGAACCTGGACCTGGACGAGGCGGCGGCGGAGGCGACGTTGATTGTCCCGACGGGCGCAAAGGGCCCGGCCTTCCTGCTGCTCGGCAATCACTTCGTGATCCGACGCTACAACAATGCGGTGACCTACGCCCTCGCCACAGGTCTCTTGGCGGACGGGATCGCTGGCAGGGCCGGCCTCGTCCGCGCCTGGCCCGAGGAAGCTCCCCTCTCGAGAGCCGACAGGATCGGCGCCCAGATCGCGCTCCAGTCTGCGGGATACGACGTCGGAGAGCCGGACGGCGTCGTCGGGCAGAGGACCCGGGCGGCGCTTCGCGCCTGGCAGAAGAGCCGCGGCCTTGTGGCGGACGGGTACCTGTCGCCGGAAATCCTGGGCCTCCTGAAGTCGCCCCCGAGCTAGACGAGGGGGTCGTCGGCGCCCTCGATCCTGGCCGGCCGCGGGTTGGCGGATTTCAGCTGCGGGTTGGTGTAGGCGTAGACCAGCATGGCGACCATCAGCGCCGCGTTCAGGATGAAGGGCGCAGCCTGCACCCTTTCGTAAAGAAGCACGAAGGCGGGCGCCAGCACGACATTGATGCCGTTGACCGCAGCAATGGCGCCTGCAGCCCGCGCCTGTTCCTCGATCCGGACCGCGAGGGAGGCGCCGACCGTGAAGCCAGGCCGGGCGAGGCCGAAGCCCAGGCTGGAGATCGCGTATCCTGCAACCACACCCCAGTAGTCCGGAGCCGCCGCTACGATCAGGTTGCCGATCGCAGCGACCGCGACTCCCCAGCGTAGGAGTTGACGCGGGGTCATTTCGAACCGGGGAATCAGACCCCATTGTGCGAGGAGGCCCGCCATCGCGCCGAACATCATGGCGATGGCGATGAACCCCTGGGCCGCCGTCGGCGACAAGGCCAGCTTGTCGATGATCAAGAACCCGAGAGTCTGTCCCTGGGCAGTCTGGCTGACGGCGACGATGAAACCGTAGATCAGGAAGGGAGTCATCCGGGGGTCCCGCCACATGGGCGGACCGGAAGAGGCCTCGCGCCGGAAGATGGGGCCAACGGACGTGGGCTCAGGGCGGAAGCGACTCTCGGGCAGACGCTTCCAGACGACCACCAGCATGATCCCCGCCATGAGCGCAAAGCAGGCCATAGGACCTGCAAGACCAAGAAAGGGCAGGACGAAGAGTGGCGCGACAAAGGGACCGATCACGGTGCCGAGACTGAAGGCCCCGGCGAGGCCGGACATGGCCTGGGTCCGCTGCACCTCCGGCGTGTGCTCGGCGACATAGGCCTGTGTCGCAGGATTGGACGCGGCTCCGAACAGGCCGAAGAGCGCCCTCGCCAGCAGGAACAGGACAAAGATGACGAAGGGCGCAGCCAGGTGATGGAGACCGGCCGCCACGACGGCTGAGCACAAGGCCATGGAGACCATGAAACCGGCCAGACCGACGATCATCAGAGGTTTACGCCCGAACCGGTCGGACATCCGCGCCCAGAAGGGAGAGGAAAAGGCCCACAGAAGGGCCGAGAGCGAGAAAATGGCCGCAACCATGGCGTCGGGCATGCCGATGGAACGGCCGATCGCCGGGAGCACCGAGATCATGCCGGTGTTTCCGATGGCGGTGACCATCGAAACGGCAAAGATGATGGCGAAGGTCGAGCGCGGCAGTCCAGTCGGCGAGACGGAGGTTTGAGGGGAGTCGCTGGACATCGGCCCCTGATAGGGCCCGCCCCCGCCGGGCGCTACCCGGAACATGATCACCTGACGTTAAGCATTCCGAGGTTACACGTCAGGAAGGTTCCACCGGACGCCTGAATGCATGTTCCAGATCATCGGCATAGTGCTGCTCTTCGTCTGCGTCTTCGGCGTCTACCTCATCCATGGCGGCAAGCTGGATGTCATCATCAAGGCCGCGCCCTACGAAATTGCGATGATCCTGGGCGCCGGCATTGCGGCCCTCCTGATCGGAAACTCGACGAACGTGATCAAGGGCGTCGCCAGCGGCATGGGCAAGATCTTCGCCGGCCCCAAATGGAAGGCCACGGACTACAGGGACCTCCTGTCCCTGCTCTTTCTTCTGACCAAGACGATGAAGGCCAAGGGGGTGATCGCCCTCGAGAGTCATATCGAGAACCCCCAGGACTCAACCCTCTTCGGTCGTTTTCCCCGGATCCAGAAGGATCACTTCGCTGTGGACTTCATCTGCGACACCCTGCGGATGATGACGATGAACCTGGAGGATCCCCACCAGGTCGAGGACGCCATGGAGAAGCAGCTCGAGAAGCACCACCATGAGGCCCTTGGCCCGGCCCACGCCCTGCAGAACATGGCCGACGCCCTGCCCGCCCTGGGGATCGTGGCGGCCGTTCTGGGGGTGATCAAGACCATGGGCTCCATCACCGAGCCCCCCGCCGTCCTGGGCGGCATGATCGGCAGCGCCCTCGTCGGAACCTTCCTGGGCGTGTTCCTCGCTTATGGCCTGGTGGGCCCGTTCGCGACACGGCTGAACGCCATCGTCGAAGAAGAATCCGCCTTCTACCGGATCATCCAGTCGGTTCTCGTCGCCCACTTGCACGGCAACGCCGCTCAGATTTCGGTAGAGATTGGTCGCGGCAGCGTTCCCAGCATGACGCAACCGACCTTCGCGGAGCTCGAGGAAGCCCTCCAGGCCATTCCTCCGGAGGGTTGAACCCGCTAGAGCGGCGAGACCCGGTTGACGTGCGCCATCTTGCGCCCCGCGCGGGCCTCGCGCTTCCCGTACAGGTGAAGCCGGCATGCCGGGTCCGAGGCCAGGACTGGCCACTGGAGGATTTCGTCACCCAAGAGGTTGCTCATGCGCACGCGCGCCGTGGCGTGAACCGGCCCCAGGGGCCAGCCGACGACGGCGCGGATCTGCTGTTCGAACTGGTCCGTGGCCGCCCCGTCCTGGGTCCAGTGACCACTGTTGTGGACTCGGGGGGCGATCTCGTTGACCAGGAGGCTGCCGTCTTCCAGCTCGAAGAGTTCAATGCCGGCCACGCCGACATAGTCCAGACCCTGCAACACCTTTCCAGCGATCTCCTGAGCCTGCCGTCCAGTCCCAGGCGCCGTCTCGGCAGGGGCTATAGAATGCCTGAGAACGCCATTCTCATGCTCGTTTTCGGCCAGGGGATAGGCGGCGAAGGCGCCGTCCCAGCCACGGGCGGCGATGATCGACAGCTCCCTGCGGAAGACCGCCGGTGCCTCGACGATGACCGGCCGGCCGCCGAGAGCCGCAAACACCGATGCGGCCTGGTCGGGTGAGGTCGCCCAGGATTGCCCCTTGCCGTCATAACCGTCCCGGCGGGTCTTGATCAGCACCCGGCCCCCGAGTTGGGCGGCGGCGCGCGCCGCACCCTCCCGATCAGAGGCCGCCTCGAACGGTACGGTCGGCGCCCCGACGCCGTTGAGGAAGGTCTTCTCATCCACCCGATCCTGGGCGATGGCCAGGGCGCGAGGCCCGGGCGCCACAGGGACGCCAAGTGTCATCAGGCGTTCCAGGGCCACCGCAGGGACATTCTCAAACTCAACGGTCACCACGGCGCTAAGCCCTGCCAATGTCCTGAGGGCCTCAATGTCATCGTAAGCGGCGACAAGATGCCGGGCGCTGACCCGGGCGGCGGGACAGTCCGGCTCAGGATCCAGGATGGTCACATCAAAGCCCAGCCGCGCGGCTGCGGCCGAAAGCATCCGGCCAAGCTGGCCTCCGCCGAGTATGCCGATCATGGAGCCTGGAGGAAGGGGCGTCACGGCGCTCTCAGTCGTCGGCGACCGAAATTGCGACCGAGGCGGTCTGGGCCGTACGCCAGTCCGCCAGACGCCGGGCAAGATCGGGGTCAGACAGCGACAGGATCTGAACGGCAAGGAGTCCGGCGTTGCGGGCTCCCGGCTCGCCGATGGCCAGAGTCGCGACGGGAACCCCTGCCGGCATCTGAACGATGGATAGCAAACTATCCATCCCCTTCAGGGCCTTGGACTCCACCGGGACTCCCAGAACGGGCAGGTCTGTCAGGGCCGCGGTCATGCCCGGCAGGTGCGCGGCACCGCCTGCGCCAGCAATGATGACCCGGATCCCCGCGGCGCGGGCGCCCCTTGCGAACTCCACCATGCGAAGGGGCGTTCTGTGAGCGGAAACGACCCGCGCCTCCCAGGCGACGCCCAGGGCCTCTAGCATGTCGGCGGCGCCCTTCATGGTGGGCCAGTCCGAGCGGCTGCCCATGATGATGGCCACGGGCGCGACGGAAGCACTCATAGGATAGCCCCCCGGAAAGGCGAGGGGCGGAGAATAGGCGCCGGCTCGGTCGGGTCAACACACACAGCAAGCAATTAGTGTTAACGTCCCGAAAAGATTCGCGGATGGTCCTCCATGGTTCTTAAGGTCACAGGGTCAAGAAATCAGCCGTTTTCGGATATCCGCAAGCGCGCCCTGGCGCAGGCCGGAGCCAAGGTCGCTGGACGGGGACCCGCAAAGCCGGATCAGACGGCCTTTCTGGGACTTTCCGAGGCCGAACTCACCCCCGCTGTCCAAGGCGCGATCCGGACCCTGCTCACCGAGATAGACGACCTGAGGCAGGAGGTGGGGCGGCTGAAGGCGCAGCTCACCCGTATGGAGATCCTCGCGGACGAGGATCCGTTGACGCCGGTGCTGAATAGACGGGCCCTGATGAGAGAGCTTGAGCGCATCCGGACCTTCAGCCGCAGGTACCGATCGCCGGCGGCCCTGGTTTATCTGGACCTCGACGATTTCAAGGCCGTCAACGACAGGTTCGGACACTCTGCGGGAGACCTCGCGCTTCGTGCTGTCGCGGACCGACTGAAGTCACAGATGACCGAGGGAGACCTGGTCGCTCGGGTAGGGGGTGACGAGTTCGCGGTCATCCTCGCCCAGGCCGGGCTTCACGCCGCCGAGGTTCGGGCCAGGAACCTCGCTCGCAGCCTTGAGGCCGCCCCGGTCCAGTTCGGGGAGTGGTCGGCGCCCCTCCACGTGTCCTATGGGGTGAGCGAAATTCACCCGGACGTCGAAGGCGAAGACCTCCTCGCAAGAGCGGATGCCGCCATGTATGCCCGGCGCAGAGAGCGGAGGGCCTGACAGCCGGCCTTCGTCCCGCTTCAGGCGATAATGTCAGGAGTCAGCTGATCCTTAAGCCTCTGGATCTGATCCTTGAGAGCCAGCTTTTTCCGCTTGAGTCTTCCGATCACCAGCATGTCGGGAACAGGCGACTGCCCGATTGCTAGGATGGCGACCTCCAGGTCGCTGTGGTCGAGTTGAAGCTCGGCCAGTCGACGACGGGCTTCCGCCTCGTCAACTGGATTCTGGGGTGCGTTCACGGTCTCGCCCTCAGAGACGGCCCCACCTGCCCTCGCAGCGCCGGGAAATCGGTCTCGGATGGGCGCCGGGTGATCATGGGGTGTTCCCAAGTCTAGGAAGACTTCCAGTGCAATCTTATGTGATCTGACAAAGGGCGCCAGCGGGTGTTGAGTGGGGGCAGTCGCATGGAAGGAGACTCTGGATCATGTCCATTGACGCTCGCATACGCGAACTGGACCGCCGGCACCGGTCGCTTGAGACCGAACTGCGGGACGCCCTTGCCCACCCCAGTTCTGAAGACATCGCGATCCGCGACATCAAACGCCGGAAGCTCCGCATCAAGGAGGAAATCGAGGCGTTGAGATCGCGAGCGCGCCCCGCCGCCTGATCCATGATCAGGCGGCGTCATCCTCGTCCGACCAGGTCTCTGCGGTAGTCTCGGCGGCCGGCTCGAGTGTCGGGCCCTCAGGTTCGACAATGCCCTTGCGGGCATTATCCCGGGCGCGCTTCTCAGCCGCCTTCCTGACAATCTCGTCCAGCTCAAGCTGGGTCGAGAGCCCCAGGCTGACCGGGTCCACGGGCTTGATGTTGGCCGAGTTCCAATGGGTGCGGTTGCGCACCTGATCGATGGTCGCCTTGGTCGTGCCGAGCAGGCGCGAAATCTGCGAGTCCGGCACTTCAGGGTGGTTGCGAACGAACCAGGCGATGGCGTCAGGACGATCCTGACGGCGAGAGACCGGTGTGTAGCGCGGGGCCTTCTTGGCTGGCTTCAGATGTTCGGCATGACGGCTCTTCAGGGCCGTCATGCGGCGCTTGGCGTCCTTCTGAGCTGCATCGATCTCCTCGCGGGAGAGTTGGCCGTTGGCGATGGGGTCCGCGCCGCGGATGTCGCGGGCGACCTCGCCGTCGGCGATGCCCTTCACCTCGAGGGGGTGGAGGCCGCAGAAATCGGCGATCTGCTCGAAGGTCAGGGAAGTGTTGTCGACCAGCCAGACAGCGGTCGCCTTCGGCATCAGAATGTCGGCCATGGCGGTCTCCTGAAATGACGGCGCCCGACCTTTCGGCCGGGCGCTGCGTAAAGCGGAAGCCTTATAAGCCGGAATCCCGGGATCAGTCGAGGGGGCGGCGCTCAACGATACGAAGGCCGTAGCCCGCCGAGCCCGGAAGGACCGTGGCCGAGTTGGTAAGGAGGATCATGTCCCGCACGCCAAGGTCGATCAGAATCTGGGCGCCCACGCCGTAGTCCCTGAGGACATTGGCGCCATGGTCCACCCCCGGGTCGGCGCCGTAACGCTCGGAGAGCCATGCGGGATTGGAGTCGGCTATGAAGGCTGCGACCCCCGCCCCATCTGAGGCCGCCAGCGCCTCAAGCGCCTTGCGGACGAAATCCGACCTCGCGCCCCCGGCGCCAATGACGTCCGCAGCGAGGTCGAGCCGGTGCATGCGCACCAGGGTCGGTCGCTCCGGCTCGATGCGGCCTCGGGTGAGCACCATGTGCTCGGTCCGGTCCAGGATATTGCGGTAAATGACCATCCGGAAACGGCCGCCGAAGGCGCTCTCCACCGGGGTCTCCAGCACTCGCTCCACCTGCCGTTCCGTCCTCCGGCGATAGGCGATCAGGTCGGCGATGGTGCCGATCTTCAGACCATGGGTCTGGGCGAAGACAATCAGGTCCGGCAGGCGGGCCATAGACCCGTCGTCCTTCATGATCTCGCAGATCACCCCGGCGGGGTTCAGGCCGGCGAGCCGCGAGATGTCAACGGCCGCCTCTGTATGGCCCGCGCGAACCAGCACCCCTCCATCGCGGGCGACGAGGGGAAATATGTGGCCCGGCGAGACAATGTCGTCCGCACCCTTGGTCGGGTCCACGGCCACCGCAATGGTGCGGGCCCGGTCGTGGGCCGAGATGCCGGTGGTCACCCCTTCCCTGGCCTCGATGGAGACGGTGAAGGCCGTGCCGTGGCCGGACTGGTTGTCAGCGGACATGGGCGGAAGGCGCAGCTGGCGCGATCTTTCGCCGGTGATGGACAGGCAGATCAGGCCCCGGGCGTGCTTGGCCATGAAGTTGATCTGCTCGGGCGTGGCGAACTGGGCCGGGATGATGACATCCCCCTCGTTCTCCCGGTCCTCCGCGTCCACGAGGATATACGGACGGCCATTCCGGGCGTCCTCGATGATGTCCTCGATCGGACTAATGGCGGACTCTCCGCCCCTCGGGGCGGAGGGCGGGTCTGTAACGAGATAGGGACGCTTCATGACGTGAGCCTCATCTTTGCAAACTGGACCACCTGAGCGGCGACGGTGTCGACCTGCCAGGCGTCATGAGCTTCCAGCGGACGGCCGTCCGGTCCGAAGGAGGCGCTGTTCACGGTCATGGCGGCCCCATAGGGCGTCGGCCAACCGCGGAGGGCGTGAATAATCGACCGGACCGCCGTCAGGGTCGTGCCTGCAGCCTGCGGACCAGCCGCCGTGACAATCACGCCGACGGCGCGGTCAGAGAAATAAGGCCGGGCGTCCCCGCGGAGGAGCTCGAGGGTATCGAGGGCGTTCTTCATGACGCCGGAGAGGGATCCATGGTAGCCCGGGGTCGCGAGGATAAGGCCGTCGGCGCCCCTGACAAGGTCGGCCAGCTCGGCCTGCCGCTCGGAAGGATCGCCGGGGCGAGGGTCGTAGATCGGCAGGTCCGCCAGGAAGGCGCCGCCCACCAGCCGGGTGCGGGCGCCGAGTCCCTCGGCTGCGGAAAGGGCGGCCGACAGGGCGAGTTCCGTGCTGGAGCCGGCGCGGGTTGTGCCGCCAAGACCGATGATAAGCGGCGCCGGGACAGTCATTCCCGCCCCCCGAACACCGAATTCAGCTCGGTCTTCAGGATCTTACCTCCGGCGTTCGTGGTCGGACCGAGGGTCGCGGACAAGCCGGTCGCGTGAAAGAGAGACGCCACCAGGAGCAAGCTGCGCCCCGGCAGCTTGTGCGGGTCGCTCTCAGGCAGGGGCTGGCTGGCCCGCATGAAGTGGCGCGCTGAGGCGATGCCGCTGGTCATGACATTGGAGGTCATGTTGCGGTGGGCGCAAAGGGCGTCTTTGGGCCGTCCCGTCGTGCCCGACGTGCAGAGGATGGCGGCGGCGGCGTCGGGATCGATGGCGACGTCCGGCAGCGGCGAATCCGGCAGGTCCTTCCAGCTATTCACCGGGCCGATGAAAGTCTCGAGGCGCATGGTCCGGGGGCCAGGGTCGGCGTCCTCCGGCAGGCGGGCGACATAGATCCGCTCCAGCTCGGGAAGCTCGCCCGGGCGGGGGGCGATCCGCTCGAGTCGCTCGTCGTCGACGATCGCCACCCGCGTCCCGGAGTCGGCGAGGCCTTGCTGTAGCGCGGGACCGGTCCACCCGCCGTTCAGGGGGGTGACGATGGCGCCGGCTAGGACCCCGGCGAAGAAGGCCACCGGCCTCTCAGGCAGATTGCGCATGATCACAGCGACACGGTCGCCCTCGCGCACCCCGTCAGCCTGGAGCTGGCGGGCCAGGGCGATGGCGGCGCGGAAGAAGGCCTCGTCGGTCGCGCAGTCGTCCTCGTAGACCAGAAATTCCCGCGCCGCGGAGGCCCGACCGTTCAGGAAGATGTCCCGCAGGGTCGGCGGCGCGTTCTTCCAGGTCCTCTGCCGGACGCCCTGGATGACCGGCTCCTCCATCTCGAAGCCCTGGCCCGGCGCCGTCAGGCGCGCGTGCGCCTCGGTGATCGACATGACGGGCCATTCAGATGCAGACACAGAGGGCATTCGGGGAACTCGGGGGGAAAGCGGGGAACGCTACGACCCTGACGGCCTTCCGTCGCGACGATCAAGCAAAAACACGGGGGCGCCCCTTCCAAGACGCCCCCTGATCCGATCGAGGCGGGCGGTTCAGGCCGAGGCCGCGTCCCGCGCTCGGCGGGCGTATTCTTCCTTGATCTCCGCCAGCTCCTTGGAGAACTTCTCCTGGGCTTCCTCGCGCAGGCGCGGGATGTGGTACTTGGGGAAGAGGTCGTTGTCGGGCCGGTAGTCTTTCAGCACCTGCTTGGCCAGGGTGACCTTGTGCACCTCGGTCGGGCCGTCGGCTATGCCCATGACCAGCGAGCTGGTCACCATGTGCATGAAGGGCATTTCATTCGAGACGCCCAGGGCGCCATGCAGGTGGGCGGCCTTGGTGGCGATGTCGTTGTAGACCTTGGGCATGGCCACCTTGATGGCGGCGATGTCCTTGCGGACCATGTTGTAGTCCTTGTGCTTGTCGATCAGCCAGGCCGTCCGCAGCACCAGGAGGCGGAAGCTCTCCAGGGCGATCCAGGAGTCCGCGATCTGCTCCTGCACCATCTGCAGGTCGGCCAGCCGCCCGTCCCGGGTGGTGCGCGAGACGGCCCGCTGGCACATCAGGTCCAGGGCGTGCTTGCAGGCGCCCACCGTTCGCATGGCGTGGTGGACCCGGCCGCCGCCAAGGCGGACCTGGGCGATGACGAAGGCTGCGCCGCGCTCGCCCAGCAGGGCGTCGTAGGGGACGCGGACGTCCTTGTACTCGACATAGCCCTCGTTGCCGCCGCCGATCTCGCCGCCTGCGCCAACGGCGACGTTGCGGATGATCCGAACCCCGGGGGTGTCCGTGGGCACCAGGAAGATGGAGGTGCGCCGGTAGGGGTCCTTCGCGTCGGGGTCGGTGATGGCGTAGACGACCAGGACCTTCGCCCAGCGAGCGTTGGTCGAGTACCACTTCTCGCCGTTGATGACCCACTCGTCGCCGTCCAGGACGGCGCGGGTCCGGAAGGTCAGGGGATCGGAGCCGCCGGTCGGCTCGGACATGGAGAAGGCCGAGCGGATCTCGCCGTTGAGGAGCGGCCAGAGGTACTGCTCCTTCTGCTTCTCCGTGCCGTAGTGAGCGATGATCTCGGCGTTGCCGGTATCCGGCGCCTGGCAGCCGAAGATGGTGGGTGCGAGGCCGTTGCGGCCGAGCTTCTCGTTCATCAGGCCCAGCTTCAGCTGGCCATAGCCCTGGCCGCCAAGTTCAGGACCCAGGTGGCAGGCCCACAGGCCCTGGGCCTTCACCTTGTCCTGCAGGGGCTTGATGAACTTCTCGCGGCCCAGGGGGCCATGGGCGGCCATGCCCAGGTGGCTGAGGGGTTCGACCTCCTCGCGCATGAAGTCCTCGATCCAGTCGAGCTTCTTCTGGAATTCAGGATCGGTCTCGAAGTCCCAGGCCATCATTGTCCTCCCTAGCGCCGAGGTGCGGCATACTGTTTGTTCAACTATCGGGCCGAAGGGCCGATTGCGCAACGCCGGCCTTTGCGAAAAGGGGCCCGGCGCCGCAAGGTCCTCGCAGACCTCAAAGGCAAGGAAACGCCATGACCCGCCCGCAAGCCCTCGGCTTCTCCCCCGCCCGCCTGGCCCGTATCGACCAGTTCCTCGAGGAGACCTATCTGGCGAGTGGACGACTGCCGTTCGTCCATCTCCAGGTGATGAGGGGGGGCGACCTGGTCCACGAGACGGTCCAGGGCCTTGCGGACCGCGAGCGCGGCCGCGCCGCCACGCGCGAAGACGTGCATCGCATCTATTCCATGACCAAGCCGATCACGAGCCTCGCCTTCATGATGCTGCTGGAGGAGGGCAAGGTCGCCCTGGACGACCCGGTCTCACGCTTCATTCCCGAGTGGAAGGACCTTACAGTCTACTCCGCCGGGACCGGCCCCTACCTGACGACCCCGCCGGCGCGATCCATGCAGATGGTTGACCTGCTGCGCCACACCTCCGGCCTGACCTATGGCTTCCAGACCCGGACCAATGTGGACGCCGCCTACCGTAAGCTGAAAATCGCCGACTCCCATGGGCCCCTCGACATGCAGGGCTTCGTCGACGCCCTCGCCCGCCTGCCTCTGGAGTTCTCACCGGGGGAGGCCTGGAACTATTCCATCTCCACAGATGTCCTCGGGGTCCTGGTCGAGCGAATCTCCGGCCAGCCGTTCCAGGACTTCCTCGCCCAGCGCATCTTTGCGCCTCTCGGCATGACCGAGACCGGCTTCTCCGTCCGCGCCGACCAGGCGGCCCGGTTCTCGGCCTGCTACGCGCCCACGCCGGAAGGCGGCCTGACCCTGCAGGACGACCCGGTGACCAGCGCCTACCACCAGACGCCGCGTTTCCACTCGGGCGGCGGCGGGCTGGTCTCCACGGCGGACGACTACATGAAGTTCTGCCGGATGCTCGTGAACCGGGGAGAACTGGGCGGTGAACGGCTGATCGCGCCCGCTACCCTGCGCCTGATGGCCTCCAACCATCTACCTGGCGGCCAGGACCTGACCATGCTGTCCCGCTCACTCTTCTCGGAGGCGACCAACGCCGGGGTGGGCTTCGGCCTCGGCTTCGCCGTCACCTTTGATCCGGTCCGGGCCATGCTGACTTCCAGCCCAGGCGAGTACTACTGGGGCGGCGCAGCCTCCACCGCCTTCTGGATCGATCCGGTCAAGGACATCGCCGTCGTCTTCCTCACCCAGCTCATGGGATCGTCCACCTACCCCATCCGGCGGGAGCTCCGGACCCTGGTCTACGCCGCGCTGATGGAGCCCTGATCCGGGCTCAGGGGGTGTCCACCCGGGACGGGGTGGGCGCCATGGCCGGCTGAGGTTTCGCACCTCCAGGGGCGAAGGCGGCGAGCAGGCTGGACTTCCGCCAGTTGCCCCACCGATACCAGGCGAAGGCGAGGAGACAGGAGGCGATCGAGCCGACGGGGAAGCTGATCCATACGGCGTCGGCGCCCAGGGCGGGCTGGAGCAGGCTGGCCACCGGGATGCGGATGCCCCACATGGCGATGATCATCGAGATCAGCGGCGGCCAGACCGAGCCGGTGGCCCGCACGATGCCCGACAGGATGAAGCTCATGCCGAAGGGAATGAAGCCCCAGAGGACGAAGTAGTTGATGTGCTGGGCGATGGGAATGGATGGGCTGCCCTCCGGCAGGAAGAGGCGCGGCGCCAGGGGACCGGCAATATAGATCAGCAGGATCGGCAGGGCGCTCAGGAGAACGGAGTACCCGATACCCGTCCGGGCCACCCGGTCGACCCGGTCCATCCGCCCCGCCCCGGCGTTCTGCGCCGCCATGGATGAGACCGCCATGCCCAGCGCCATGGCCGGCATCTGCACATAGGCCCACATCTGCATGGCCACGCCGTAGGCCGCCGCCGTGGTCGACCCGTAGCTGTTGACGAAGCTCGTCATGGTCAGGGCCGCAAAGGACATGATGAACATCTGCAGGCCCATGGGCAGGCCCTTCATGACCAGGGTGCGGATGATGGAGAGGTCCGGGATCAGGTAGCCGAACTCCCCGGGACGGGGGATCAGGATCGAGTCCCTGCGGTGTAGCCAGAAGATGATCGCCGCCAGGGTCAGGCCCTGGCAGATCAGGGTGGCCGAGGCGGATCCGGCGATGCCCATCCGGGGAAAAGGCCCGAAGCCGGTGATCAGCATCGGATTGAGGACTACCTCCATCGAGATGGCCAGCAGAGCGAAGTAGAAGGGCGTCCGCGAGTCCCCTGTCCCCCTCTGCGCCATCTGCACGAAGGAGAAGAAGTACATGATGGGGATCGCCATGAAGATGACCCGCAGGTAGGTCGTGGCGTCCGCCCGGGCGTCCGCCGGCGTGCCCATGGCGGCGAGGATTCCCGGCGTGGCCAGGAAGCCCGTGAGTCCGACCATCAGTGAGATGGCCAGGAAGAAGATGATGCAGGTGCCGACGACCCGCTTTGCAAGGTCGCGGTTGCCCGATCCGATCGCCTGCCCGATCAACAGGTTGGCGGACATGGAGACGCCGAACATGGCGCCCATCATCAGGAAGAAGACCTGGTTGGCGTTGGTGGTCGCCGTCAGGGCGGCGGGGCCGAGCACATGACTGACCCAGAAGGCGTTGGAGGTCCCGCTGAGGGACTGGAGGATGTTTGTGCCCAGGACCGGCAGGGCGAAGGTCACGAGGGTCGGACCGATCGGGCCAGTGGTCAGATCGGGCATTCCCGGACGCCGGCCGGGACCGCCGGGACCGAAGCCCCCCGGACCGCCGGGACCGCGGGGCGGACCGGCGCCGAACCCGCCCGTGGGGCTTTCGCGCTTGACGACCGCCGCCTCCATGCCCTGGTCTTCCCCGATCTGAGGGCCTGTCTCCTGCGGGGCGACCCTTGCTGAGTCACTACTCTAGGCCCCGGCGGCGGGCGCCTCAACCCGCCGGGCGGATTCCCTTGCCGGTCGAACGCCGCTAGGACATTAGCGAAGGCAAGCGAAGGCAGGGTTCCAGATGAAACTCATTGTCACGGGCGGCGCGGGATTCATTGGCTCGGCCGTTGTGCGGCGAGCCATCGGCGAGGGACGCCAGGTGGTGAACCTCGACGCCCTGACCTATTCCGCCAGCCTGGAGAATGTCGCCTCGGTGGCGGGCGACCCCGGATACGCCTTCGAGCATGCCGACATCTGCGACGCCGGCGCCGTGGCCGCCATCTTCGAACGCCACCAGCCGGACGCCCTCATGCACCTGGCCGCCGAGAGCCATAACGACCGGGCCATCGACGGCCCCATCGACTTCGTGCGCACCAATGTCCTGGGCACGGCGGTCCTGCTGGAGGCGGCGCGACTCTACTGGTCGGCCCTGCCGCCCGGCCGCCGCGAGGCCTTCCGCTTCCACCATGTCTCGACGGACGAGGTCTTCGGGGCCCTGGGCGAGTCCGGCGCCTTCAGCGAGGCCACGCCCTATGACCCCAACTCGCCCTACTCCGCCTCAAAGGCCGGCGCCGACCACCTCGTCCGGGCCTGGGGGCGGACCTTTGGCCTGCCGGTGGTGATCACCAACTGCGCGAACAACTACGGCCCCTTCCAGTTCCCGGAAAAGCTGATCCCGACGGTGGTGGTGCGGGCCCTGGAGGGCAAGACCATCCCGGTCTACGGCGACGGGCGGCAGGTGCGCGACTGGCTGCACGTGGACGACCACGCCGAGGCCCTGCTCACCGTGCTGGATCGCGGCCGGCTGGGCGAGACCTACTGCATTGGCGGCGACTCCACGCGCCGCAACATCGAGATCGTCCGCATGCTCTGCGAGGCCCTCGACCGCTACGCCCCGGCCAACACGCCGCACGCGGACAAGATCAGCTTCGTCACCGACCGGCCCGGCCACGACTTCCGCTACGACGTCGACGCCTCGAAGATCCGCGACGAACTAGGCTGGACCCCCCGAACGCCGGTCCCCCAGGGCCTGGAGGAGACCGTGCGCTGGTACGTCGAAAACCAGGCCTGGTGGCAGGCCATCCGCGACCGCGGCTTCGCCTCTGAGCGCCAGGGCCTCTCAGGCGGCGCCTGAAGGCTCCGGGGCGGGTTCCGGGGCGGGCTCCGGGGCGACGACCTCGGCCGGGCGGTCCTTCAAGGCGCGGAGTTCGCGGAAGACCACGACAGGGATCACTGTGGCGAATACTGACGACAGGAGCGAGACAACGAAGCTTACGACGGTCATGGCGATTATGGACGTGATGTTCTCGGTCTCATTGAGTGCAGCCATTAAGGGCTTGGATGCGATGTAAACTGGCAAGTAAACCAAGTTGGCAATGAGGTAGACGCCAAAGAACTGCCAACGGTTGCCTTCCGTGAGCTGCCGGCTCCGCGTCAGCGAGTCCCTCAAACCTTTGTCTTCCAGGATCATAGCGATGGGGGCGAGGCCAAAAGCCATGACGACCATGACACCCGGGACGATGAAGGCGACCAGGCCCAGGAGAGTCATCACGACCACAGTCAAGACGAGGGCGAAAAAGACAAGGACATTGGGCCGCCGATTGCGCAGGACGTCGGCGAACTTCAGGGTCCGCCCGTCGCAGGCCGCATCGGCCAGCCGGAACGATCCGACCAGGACCCTGATTGTGAAGACCAGGATCGCCAAGAAGCCAGGTACGGCCACGGCCAGCATGGCGAGGTCGACGAGGGCCGTGGAGCCCAAGGTAATAGCCGAAGATGAGAAGAACATCCCCACAAGGAGTGAGACAAACCAGACAGTGAGAATGGCGAAGAAGAACACTGGCGTGAAAAGCAGGCTCAAGAGTAAGAGCGGTCCCACCGCCTTCAGGCTGACCCTGCAGGCCTTCTTGAGGGTCGCGAATACGGGAAGCTTGGCGGGGGCGAAAGCGATGTCGCTCATGCGGGGACTCCGTCGGTTTCTGGCTGTTCAGCGGGGATGGAGCCCGCAACTTGAGCGCGCAGGTGCTGGTAGACAATCACGGCGACCAGGGCCGGCAGGCAGGACACGGCAAAGAGCAGGACGATAGCGACGGTAACCGTCGGTAGGACAATGAAGAGGGAAGCGCCCGGCCCCACCGCCTTGGCGACGAGGTAGCTGAGAAGGGACGGGACGAAGGCCAGGAGTAGTAGGATCAGCGTCAGGCCCAGGAGGCTCAGGAGGTTGCCTTCAGTGAGCCTCCAGCTGGCGGCCAGGGAGCCCCTCACATTCGTCCCCTCGAAGATCATCGCCGGCAGGGCCTGCCCGAAGACCAGGAGGAAGACCACGCCGGGGACCACAAGGGCCGAAAATCCCATCAGGGCGCCAAGGCCGAGGACAAGGACCAGCGAGGCGAGCGGCAGGAGGGGCGGGTCCGGCCTGTAGAAGACCTCCCGGGACTGCGGGCGCAAGCCGGCCCGGACCTCGGCTGCGATCCGGTACTGGGCGACGAGCAGGCAGAGGGCGACATAGGCCTGGATAATCCACCAGAGGACAATGCTGACCAGGGGCAGGGCCTCTGCAACCTTGGCGCCCAGGCCCGAGGCCCCGAGCCCCCCGACCTCAAGGACCGTCCTGAGGATCTGGAGAGGAAGGACAAACACAAGCGCCAGGATGACCATCAGTCCCAGGGCGGCGAGGTTGAGGAGCAGCAAGGGGCCAATGGCCCTGGGCAGCAGACTCAGCCCCTCCCGGAGGGTCTGGAAGACCCCCAGACGACCGGGAGAGCGGGCTGCATCCGCCATTTGCATCCTTCCGTCAGATCAGGGGCGCCGGGGCCGAAGCCTCGTGCAGGCGGCGCAGGTCGAGGAAGGCGTGGGTGTAGAGGACGGCGATGAATACGCCGACGAAGCCCTCGACGGCGGAGGAAATGATCGAGAAGACGCCGCCGGCGGGCCCGGGCAAGGTGCTGGCGAGACCCAAGGGCAGACTGACGACGACGCCGACCCCGATCAGGATCAGGCCGTTGAGAAGAACCAGCCCCAGCAGGCGCCACCGGTTGCCACGGGTCAGTTCCCGGCTCCGTTTCAGCGCAGCGATCGGGGAAAGGTCTTCAGGGATGAAGGCCGGAAGGGCCACGCACAGCATCAAGAGGATGACGATGCCGGGAAGGATCAAGGCGACGAAGCCAAGGAGGACGAGAAACAGGAGGGCCAGGGTTGTCAGGATCACGTTCGGCAGACGCGGAAGGGCGGCCTGAACCGCCGGGGCGAAGTCGAGGCTGGCGTTGGTCCCGAGAGGTCCCTCAGTCGCCCGGGCGGCCAGGGTCTGCGAGATGGCGCCCAGGACCACCAGGAGCAGGACGCCAACGAGGACGAGCCCTGGGGAGATGGCGGAGGGATCGGGCCCGTTGATTCCCGAACGTGACAGCGCCAGATGCGCAATCCCGAACATGAGTCCCGTGAAGACGAAGAAAAGCGGCTTGGCCTTGAGTGTCGAAAAGGCCTGATTGAAGACCCCGCCGACATTCAGCTTACCCGACGCCATTGAAATCTCGGTCATGTTTTCCCCCTCTGGCCGAAATCAAGCCTTACCCAGAGTAAGGCATAGTCGGTGGTGGTCGTCGAGGGGCCCTAGACCCGGCCCGCACACGCCTCCAGGGCGTCGGCGGGTTCTGCGCCTTCCAGGTGGATGAGGGACCAGACGGCCAGGAACAGGAGGGGCCAGGCGCCCTTCCCTCCCGGGGCGAAGGCGGCGGCGACGGCCTCGGGCGAGCGCAGGCGACGGACGGCGGAGACCTCGGCCACCCGCGGGGCGATGTCGGCGGCGCGGGGGGCGATCCAGGCCTCGACGGGAACGGTGAAGCCCTGCTTGCGGGCCCAGGGCGCCGCCGCCGGGCAGGTGCGCGCCAGCCAGGTCCTGAGAAGATACTTCCCGAACCGGCCGCGCACCTTGAACCGGTCCGGCAGGGTGAAGGCGAAGTCCGCCACCTCGGGGTCGAGGAAGGGGGTCCGCCCCTCCAGGCCGTTGGCCATCAGACAGCGGTCCAGCTTGATCAGGAGGTCGTTGGGCAGCCAAGTCGCCACATCCGACCACTGAGCCGACTGGAGAGGGGACAGGCCCCGGGGCGCACGTCCGGCCTCGCGCCAGCGGGCAAGCACCTCGGGGCGGTCCGGGCGCGGGTCGGCGGGCCGTCCGCCCAGCAGGGCCGGCCGAAGCGCCCGGCGGTAGCGGCCGTAGCCGCCGAACAGCTCGTCGCCCCCCTCCCCCGTCAGCACCACGCGCAAGGTGTCCCGGGCCGCCTCGGCCAGGCGGTAGGTGGGCAGGGCGGCGTAGTCGGCCGTAGGATCGTCCAGGGCCAGGGCCACCCGAGGCATCAGACGCCAGAACTCGGTTTCATCGAAGCGCACCTCGCGCCAGTCGAGGTCGAGGGCCCGGGCCACCCGCTCGGCCTGGCCGCGCTCGTCGGCGGCGCCGGGCATGTCGAAGCCGCAGGTGAAGGCGGTGACCGGCCTCTCGGCCAGCCGGGCCATCAGGGTGGCGATGGCGGCGCTGTCGATCCCCCCGGACAGGAAGAGGCCGAAGGGGGCGTCGGACCTCTGGTGCACCCGGACGCTCTCCTCAAGAACGGCGTCGAGCTGGTCGATGAGGGCGGCCTCGTCGCTCGCCCGCCGGGGAGAGCGGGCCGGCAGGCTGGGCCGGGGCTCGTGCGCGATAAGCCCTGCGGGCGTCACCTCCAGGATTTCGCCGGGCGCCAGCCGGCGCAGGGCCGGGAAGATGGTCGCCTCCCCCGTTGTATAGGACAGGCCCAGGAGGTCTTCCGCCGCGGAGGCGTCCATCACCGGATCGATCAGGCCGGCGGCCAGGAAGGCGCGGGGTTCGGAGGCGAAGATGACCGCCCCGTCCCGCTCCAGGATATAGAGGGGTTTGATGCCGAAGGGGTCCCGCACCAGCCAGGTGCGCCCGTCGCCGCCCACCAGGCAGAAGGCGTACATGCCCCGCAGCCGGCGGAAGGCGTCCGGCCCCTCCCGGGCGTAGAGGTGCAGGAGGGGCTCAAAGTCCGAGCCCGTGGCCAGGAGGGGTCCGAGCCCGTGGTCCTGGGCCAGCTCCAGGTAGTTGTAGATCTCGCCATTGCCCACCACCACGGAGCCGGCGGCGTGCAGGGGTTGCCAGCCCCCCTCCAGGTCGATGATGGACAGGCGGGCGTGAGCGAGGTTCGCGCCAGGCAGGCTCTCGGTGCGGATCCCGTCAGGGCCCCGGTGCGCCAGGGCGGCGATCAGGTCGGCGGCGAGACGCTCGCCGTTCAGGACGCCGGCGATGCCGCACATCAGCCCGCCCCGTACTCTGTGAAAAGCTCACGCCAGCGGGCGACGACGGCGTCGGGAGAGAACTCTCCGGCCACCCGGGCGAGGCCGGCCCCGGCCAGGCGGGCGCGGGCGGCGGGATCGTCCAGCAGGTCGCGAGCGGCGTCGGCCAGGGCGGCGGGGTCGTCCACCGGGACCAGGCGCCCGTCCTGCCCGTCGCGGATCAGGGCCGCCGGACCGGTAGAGGCGGCGGCCACTACGGGCAGGCCGTGCGCCCAGGCCTGGATGACCACATTGCCCAGGGGCTCGTAGCGGGAGGGGAAGAGGCAGAGGTCCGCGGTCCGGTAGAGGGCCGAGGCGTCGGTGCGCCAACCCAGGAAGCGCACCCGCCGCGACAGGCCCAACCCCTCGGCAAGGGCCTTCAGCCGTCCCTCCTCCGGGCCGGCGCCGGCGATCCAGAGGAAGGCTTCGGGCAGGCGGACCAGGGCCTCCAGGGCCACGTCATGGGCCTTGGCCTCATGCAGCCGGCCCATGGCTAGCAGCAGGGGCGCGTCCTGCGGCGTATCGAGCCCGGCGCGGGCCACAGGGCGGGCGTCTGCGGCGGGGGCGGCGAAGTTGGGGATGCAGCGGACCCGCCCCGCCGGCCAGCCCTGGGCGACGATCCAGTCGGCGATGTCCTCGGTGTTGGCGACCAGGGCGTCGAAGCCGCGATAGTATTTGAGGTTATAGTAGCCCCCCAGCCGGCCGACCCTGGCCCAGGGGCCCTTCGGCGCATGCCGGGCGGCGCGGTTCATCCAGGCCAGGGCGAGTCGGGTCCTGGTGCGGCGGGCGAACCGCCCGGTCAGGGGCGTGGTGAGGAGGTCGAGGGGTCCGCCGAACCTCAGCACCCGGGTCGGCACGCCGGCCGCCTGCAGGGCGGCCTGTCGCCGGGGGTTGGCGCGCAAGGCCGCCGATTGCGCCACCCCCGCCCCGGCCAGGGCCGTGACCAGGTCGACGAAATAGGTCTCCGCGCCGCCTTCGCCGGCCGTTCCCAGGAGATGCAGGACGCTCATCGCAGGGGTGACCCTAGCAAGCCCGGCCCCTCTTCCCAAGCGGCTTGAAGCGCGCCCCGCCAGACCCTATAACCCGCCCCTCGCCGAAGGGCCCGGCGGCTGGGTAGCTCAGATGGTTAGAGCGGTGGATTCATAACCCACAGGTCGGCGGTTCGATCCCGCCCCCAGCTACCAGTTCGGAGGGCGTTGGCCGGTTCGATCCGCCCGACCCTCCAGAGGGTGGTTGACCTCCCGGCGCATGAACACCCGCCGGCTTTCGTCCAGACCGCGCGCCAGATTCTCGCGGCGGATGTCGTCAAGCGCCGCAGGCAGGACCTCGATCACCTCGAACCCGATCCGGCTGTACCAGGGGGCGTTCCACGGAATGTCCCGGAAGGTGGAGAGCACCAGTGCCTCGAGGCCCGCCGCGCCGGCGAGGGACCCGGCCTTGTCCAGCAGGCCGGCGCCGAGCCGCCTTCCTGAGAACTCCGGCAGGACATCGAGCTGTTCGATGTAGAGGACGGCCTCGAGGGGCCGGAACCGGATCGCGGCGACGGGGCGATCGTCGGGCAAGGTCGCCACCCACAGGCCACCGGCCTCAAGTCGTTCCGCGAGCAGTTCTTCCGGGGCTGGAGGGTCCTGGGCGATCCAGGCTTCGTGCGTCTCCAGAAACCTCTGCGCAGACTCGCGCTCGATGGCGGCTATGGCGCGAAGTTCCGATGCCCGGGCCAGCCGGATCGTAACGCTCGCAGATGTCGCAGGCCTCAAATGATCCATCCGTTTCCGAGGCTGGAGAGGGAGACGCCGACCAGGATGACCTGGTCGCCGTTGCCCATGTCGACCACAACGTCAGCGCCGACCTGGGCGATTGTCCGCGAGGGGTTCCCTTCCAGCTTCAGGCGGTCGCCTTCGGCGGAGTTGAAGTCTGTGATCCGGTCGATGCCGGCGCCGGCCAGACTGTGGAACAGGTCCGCCCCCGGACCACCGCTGAGGGTGTCGCCGCCCTTGTCGCCCCACAGCCAGTCATCGCCGGCGCCCGCCGACACGGAGTCGTCGCCCTGGCCGCCGCGCACCCAGTCGTTGCCGGCTCCGCCGTCGACCGTGTCATTGCCCATGTTGCCGTAGACGATGTCGAAGCCGGCGTCGCCGAACAGGAGGTCGTTGTCCCTGCCGCCGACCACCCAGTCCTCGCCGTCATTGCCGCGCAGGGTGTCGTTCCCCATGTTTCCGTTGATGTCGTCGAAGCCAGAGCCTCCGGATACCGAGTCGTCGCCGGCATCGCCGCGCAGGTAGCTATAACCTGAGGCGTAGCTGATGACGTCATTGCCCTCGAGGCCATAGACCGTCTCCCCGCCGGAACGGGAGATGGTGTCAGCGCCTGTAGTTCCGCGGATATAGTCCCACTCCACCACGAAATAGAGGCTGTTGGACGGGTTGACGTCGTTCCACTTGTAAGCCGTTCCGATCCCGCCCGACGGCTGTGGCCAGGACTGAAGCCCGAAGGCCAGCGCGTCCTGCACGCCGCCGAAATTGTCCGGCTCAGCGCCAAGGGCGCCGGCGCCCCAGTTCGAATAGCCCGATGAGACGAGTGACCCGTCTCCCCAGCGCCAGGTCCCCTCCATGTCGGCGTCGGAGCCACCCAGCCAGAGGTAACGAGCGCCGCCCCCGTCGGTGGCGGTCGGTGCGGCGTCGAGTCCGGTCGCCAGCTGCGTCATGGTGATCAGCGCCTGGTTCTCGGAGGCGCTGGTGATGTAGGCGAGATGTCCGCCCTGGCTCTCGGCCCAGGTCCTGGCGGCCGACCAGGTCATGGCTGTCTTGACGATCTGGTAGGTGTGACCGGCTGCGTAATAGGTCCCCATACGAACGACTCCCTGACAAGGCGCTTTCCAACCCGTGCACTGCCGAAAGTGAAGAGCGTGAGAACCGACAGGGATAAACACCTTTAACCTTGCGCGGCTGGTTGCATGAACTCACCCTGGTCCTTGGGGCGGCGATCATGCCTGAAGGCCCCTGACAGGTCGTTCCGGACATGGAGACGAGGATGTGGACCAGGGCGCCGCGGGGCGGATCGAAGACGCCGCCGCCTGGTCGACGCAAGGCGCTGATGGTCCTCGCCACGGTGATGGTGACCCTTGGCGCCTGCGCCACCCAGCCCTATGCGCCGTCACCCGACGCCCCCGGGTTTCTATCGGGGCTCCTGCACGGGTTTCTCAGCTGGTTTGCGCTGATTGCGCACATCTTCAGCCCTGAGATCCGGATTTACGCCTACCCCAACGACGGCGGCTGGTACGACTTCGGCTTCCTCCTCGGAGTCACCGCGTGGGGTGGAATAGCCGCAGCCATGTCCGATTGAGAACTCCGCTTGAGTCCGAAGCCCTTTTGACGACCTGCGTGTTTTCACTCGAAACCGGCCGCTTTCCCGGGCGCAGGAGCCGAAAAGCAAGCCCCGGCTGACGCCGAGCGCAGGCAAACCACGGCGACAGGTTCAATCGGCCTCCTCGAGCGCGCCCGAGATGGCTGCAAACAAAGCCCCCACGTTGATCGGCTTTCCGACGTGGCCGCTGAAACCCTGCTCCGCGTACTGCTGGACCTGCCCCGGGAGGACATTGGCGGAAAGGGCGATGATCGGGATGCTCGCGGCCCTGCCTGAGAGCCTCCGGATCGCCTGGGTCGCAGAGACGCCATCCATGACAGGCATCTGGATGTCCATCAGGACGAGATCGAACGCCTCCCGGGTCACCATCTCCACGGCCTCGGCCCCATCGGCCGCGAAACTCAGCTTCACGCCGGTATCCTTGAGCAGGGCGTCCATCAACTCGCGATTCGCCGGATTGTCTTCCGCCAGCAGGATCCTGATCGGCTGGGCGAGACTGACGGCGGGCGCCCGAACCGACTCTTCCGCGGGTTCGGTGACGTCCAGTTCGACCGTCACGGTAAAGCACGAGCCCCGTCCGACCTCGCTCTCGACGGTTATGCTTCCCCCCATCAAGTCAATCAGGCGGCGCGAGATCGCCAACCCCAGGCCGGTCCCCCCATAGCGCCGGCTGATGGAGCCATCGGCCTGGGAGAACCGTTCGAAGAGTTTGGAAATCTGTGCTTCCGACATTCCCAGGCCGCTGTCGGCAACCTGGATCGTGAGCAGGGCGCGGCCCGGATCGCGTCGCTGAGCCGCCACAGCGACCTTGATCGTCCCCTCATCCGTGAACTTGATGGCGTTGGACAGGAGGTTCAACAGAACCTGGTTTATCCGCATATCATCGCCAAAGAGCCAGTCTGGCGTTCCGTCGTCCAGGGACGGACGAAAATGACCTCGAACAACAAGTCCTTTTCCTTCCGCCTGTGGAACCAGAAGCGCTATTGCATCCTCCACAAGACGTTCAGGATTGAACGGCCTTAGATCGAGCTCAAGAGCTCCATTCTCAAGTTTGGAGAGATCTAGAATATCATTTACAACATTCAATAATGTACGACTTCCCATAGAAATCTTATTTGTATAGGATTTCACTCTTTCAGATGATATATCTTCTTTCTCGATTAGATCAGAAAATCCGATAATGCTTGTTAATGGAGTCCTTAGTTCATGACTCATGTTTGCAAGGAACTGTGACTTCGCCTCCGCAGCCGCATCAGCTTCCGAGAGCGCCTTGACGAGGGCTCTCTCAGCGTCCTTGCGTTCCGTAACGTCGCGCAAGACGTCCACCCATTCTATCAGATCACCAAAGACATTATGGGCTGGCCTTGGATTTCCTTCTAACCAGATCCGACTTCCGTCCTTGCGTATTGTCAGGACCTCGGTTGGACCTGGAGTACGCTTCGAAATAGTTATGTTTTCCAGCATTTTTGAGGCCCTCGGATGAGCCTCGCTATCAATCAGACTGATGATCGGCTTACCGATCAGCTCATCAGGATCATATCCGAGTATCGACTTCACTGCAGGGGATACAAATGTGAATAATCCATCTGACGAATATCTTATTATTAGATCTTTTGTGTTTTCTGCGATAAACTTAAATCTGCGCAGCTCATTGACATCGAGCTTCATATCATTCCAATGAGATGTAACGTCTATATTTACTCCTACGACTTCAGGACCTTTATCTCCCAACCTTGAAACTACCCTCGAATGTATTTGCCTGATATCTCCATTTGGCAACAAAATTCTGTAATAAGTCGATAAAGGCTCGTCGCTTATAAATGCTTTAGCCAAGCTGCGCGTAACGTGATTCCGGTCATCGGGATGATAGCGTGAGACAACTTCACTTGGCGTACATCCGGGCTCAAGTTGAAACATTTGGTACATGGCTGGCGACCAATCGAACCGGCCATCCGCAAAATACTTCCATGCGGCTACGCCTGAAAGCTGGAGTAGGAAGTTTTCCTCGCCCAACATACTGGATGGATAGTGCTGCATATCCTCATTCTCATGCACCCATAGGTCAAATCATCGCGGGTTTGGGTTAAGCCAGCGTTACGTCTCCAAACTGGTGACGAAAGCCAATGATCGAAGCCAACCTCGGGAGGTCTCGGAATTCAGATTCATGCCGAGGGATGGTGAAGGCCAGCCTCTCCGAGCACATTCCATCCTGCAAAGCGCGGGACTTTGGGCAGGTAGGCGCTTTCCGCGTCAAGGGCGGAGAATCCCGCCCCTTCAATCAGGGGCAGGATTGGTCGCGTCAGTCGACAGCCCCCCGCCAGACGCTCCCAGAGCGGCTCGATCCGTCTCTGCCAGCGGGCGACGTCCACATCCGGGGAAAGACCATGCTCGCAGTAGAACAGCCGGCCGCCCGGCTTGAGAACGCGCCGGGCTTCCGCGAGGGCCCGCTCCGGCGAGTGGACCGAACACAGGGTGAAGGTACAGACCACGCTGTCAAAGCTGGCCGCCTCGAAGGGCAGGTCCTCGGCGACTCCGGCCAGAATCTCGACCGGAAGCCCTTCCGGCCGAGGGGCGGCTTCGGCCATGGCCCTCAATTCAGGCGCCGGATCGACGCCACTCACCGACGAGACCCTGTCCGGATCATAAAAGACGAGGTTCAGGCCCATGCCCACGCCCAGCTCGAGGACCCGCCCGCTTGCGCGGGGTACGAGGCGCCCCCGCTGGCGCATCATCTCGGGACCTGAGCAGGCGCACGCCAGGAACTTCGGCAGGATCGTTCGCTCATACCAGCTCGCCATGGCCTCTCCCCCGGTGATCGACCTCGCCACAATGCCGGTTCGGGGCACACCCGCAAGCCCACTTACGCCGCCAGGGGACTGGCGAAGGGTCGGGCGCGTCGAGCACCTCCAACCTAGAGCGGTTCGGACAGGGACTTCCGTGGGCGCAGTGAGCCCTTTTGCTCCAGCCCCTGCCTCGTTGGACAGGGGAATGAGCGCGGGGACTCTGCGGGTTGGGAGCTGACCCGGAGAAAAGAAACTTCGGCGCTATACTGGACCATGCAGGTGAAGAGGGGCTTCTCCCGGTGCACGCGACGATCCGCACATCGACCCGACCCTGGACTTACCGACCCCGATCCGACGGTCTTTCGAATGCCCGGCGTCAGGTAGCGGCGATGGCCCCACCCGGACCCCCGGGCAAGTTCTCCAGGACGACCTGGAGCAACTGATCAGGCTTCATCGGCTTCTCGACAACGCCGTTCATTCCCGCACGGAGATAGGCGGCTGTCTCTTCGACGTCGGCGTTAGCGGTCAGGGCGATAATCGGTATCTGGCCGACCGGATCGGGAAGAGCGCGAATGCGGCGGGTGGCGGCGACGCCGTCTAGCCGCGGCATGCGAATGTCCATGAGGATCAGGTCGAAGCGCCCGGAGGCGGCCGCGGTCACGGCTTCCTCTCCATCCGCGGCGGGCTCGGTTGTGCAGCCGAACATGCTGCAAAGGGTCTCAGCCACCATCCGGTTGGTGGCGTTGTCATCGACGACCAGGATATGCGCAGAAAGACCCTCAGCCGCCGTCTCAACGGGAAGCTCAGGTGGAGACTCGGTGCGGAAGGCGAAGCTCAGGGTCTCTCCCAGGCCGGGATTGTGGAGGGTCCGCGCACGCCCCCCGAGCCTGCGAAGGATGTGCCTTGCGAGCATGAAGCCAAGGGCCGTCTCCAGGCCGAACATGGCCTCGATCTCCCGCACATCGACCTCGAACTCCCCGCGGGCCGCTGTCGAGGCGGATCTGACCCGGCCCTCAAGGATGAAGCCTCCCTCGGTCTCCTTGACCCGCAGCATAGCTTCGACTGCACCCCCGCTCGCGGCGGAGAGCGCATGGGCGACAAAGCCATCGAAGACCTGAAGAACCCGGTCTGCGTCCAGCATGGCGGCGCCCTCTGGCGGCCCGTCATACGACACCAGAAGGGTGACCCGTGAGCCCTGTATGCGCTGACGCCAGCGATCGTCCAGACGATCCACGAGGTCACGCAGGGCGACGGGGCCGGGTGTCAGGGTGAGGGTATCGGAGAGGGCGGCGCGAATATCGGAGGACGCCGCTGTAATCCGGCGGACGGTCTCCGCGGCTGCAGCGACACCCTGCACACAGGCTCTGGCGTCAGCGGGAGACAGGGGGGAGGCCAGACGGGCCGTCAGCGCCAGGATTCCCTCCATCTGCTGGCGGATCTCCCGGGTGACCCTGTCGAAGAGATAATCGGGCGCCGACATGGGAAGCTGTGAGCCTTATGCTTCTCGTCACACGATGACGCCGAGGCGTTTCGCTGAAGTTAAGGCTTCGGAAGCCTTGTGGCTCTCGCCAGCCGCATGCGCGGCGCCGGAAAAAGGGCCCGCAGTGTTCCGCGGGCCCCTTCGGTCTCTGGGTGGAGGACGCGCCGACTGGCCCAAACCGCCGGCAGGTCTTGGAGACCCCGATGCCAAGCATCCGGGGCTCGGTGTAGAACCCATTCCGGAACAGGCCTTGGGAATCATCCGTCAGGTAGGTGTCCGTGAGCGCCTCCCCGTCAGTCGCATCCTTCACAAAGGCCTCGACCGACCCGCCATTGCCGGCGGAGTCCGAAGTTTTGCGTTGCAGCAAGCCAGGGGGTATTCAGGCGCATGACCCATCACGACCGCGCCCTTGTTCTGTTCTCGGGAGGGCAGGACTCCGCCGCCTGCCTCGCCTGGGCGCTTGACCGCTACGCCCACGTCGAAACGGTCGGGTTTGACTATGGACAGAGGCATGGGGTGGAGATGGTCCAGCGGACAAGGGTGCTGGACCAGGTGCGGTCCGGCTTCCCCGCCTGGGCGGAGCGACTGGGAGCTGATCACCGGTTGGACCTCACCGCCTTCGGAACGATCGGCCAGACGGCGCTGACCTCCGAACGCGCGTTCGAGATGGACGCCCGTGGCCTGCCAAACACCTTCGTACCCGGCCGGAACCTGGTCTTTCTGACCTGGGCGGCGGCCCTGGCGGATCGAAGGGGGCTGGGCCGGCTTGTGGGCGGCATGTGCGAGACGGACTTCTCAGGCTATCCGGATTGCAGGCGGCGGACGCTTGACGCTCTGCAGAACGCCCTGAACCTGGGCATGGACCGCGACTTCGTGATCGATACGCCCTTGATGCATCTGACAAAGGCTCAGACCTGGGCCCTGACCTATGGGCTGGGCGGCCAGGCGCTGGTGGACATCACCTTGGAGGACACCCACACCTGCTACGCCGGGGAGCGAGGCGATCGGCACGACTGGGGGTACGGTTGCGGAGTTTGCCCCGCCTGCGACCTGCGCGCCCGCGGCTGGCGCGAGTGGGAGGCGGCGGGCCGGCCCGCCCTTTCCCCATGAGCTACGCCGTCAAGGAGATCTTCCTGACCCTCCAGGGCGAGGGCGGTCAGGCAGGCCAGGCTGCTGTCTTCTGCCGGTTCGCCGGCTGCAATCTCTGGTCCGGGCGCGAGGAGGACCGCGCAACCGCCGCCTGCACGTTCTGCGACACCGACTTCGTCGGGATGGATGGGCCCGGAGGGGGACGGTTCGCCTCGCCGGGGGACCTGGCCGAGGCCATCCTTTCGGCCTGGCGCGGAGGTCCGGAGAACCGCCTGGTTGTTCTGACCGGGGGCGAGCCCCTCCTGCAGGTCGATGACGCCCTGGTCGCCGCGATTCACGACCGGGGGTTCCGGATTGCTATCGAGACGAACGGCTCCCTGCCCTGCCCGTCCGGCGTCGACTGGATCTGCGTCAGCCCCAAGGGCCGCGTCCCCGTCGTCCAGCGATCGGGGCAGGAGCTCAAGCTTGTCTATCCCCAGCCCGGGATCGATCCGGCCGACCTTGTGGGTTGGGACTTCGAGAGTTTCAGGCTCCAACCCATGGACGGCCCACGGCTGGCGGAGAATACGCAGGCCGCGATCGACTATTGCCTTTCACACCCGCTCTGGCGTTTAAGCGTCCAGACTCACAAGTCCCTCGGCATCCCCTGACCGCCCGGCGGTCCCCAAGACATGACCCCAAGACAGTTCGAGATCACCAAGGCCGCGACCTTCGACGCGGCGCATTACCTGCCCGAGGGTCCGGAAGAGCGGCCCTATCGTCGTCTTCATGGCCACTCTTTCCGCGTGGAGGCTTCGGTCCGTGGGACGCCTGACGGCTCGGTCGGGTGGGTCACGGATCTCGCCGACCTCGACGCTGACCTCCGCTCGGCGGCGGGTGAGCTGGACCACGGCCTCCTCAACGATACGCCGGGGCTGGAACGCCCGACCCTGGAGACTCTCTGCTCGTGGTTCGCCGAACGGCTCTGTGCGCGCTATCCGGATCTCTCGAGGATCACGGTGTCCCGACCCACCCTCGGAGAGTCCTGCACCCTCACCCTCGGCTGAGTCCGGGTTGGCTTATCGGGTCGCCGCCGCGAACAGCCGGTTGGCCTCGTTCCAGTTCAGGACGCTCCACCAGTTGGTGAGGTAGGCGCCGCGGTTGCTCTGGTACTTCAGGTAGTAGGCGTGCTCCCAGACGTCATTGGCGATGACCGGGGCGCCCTTCACGGGGGCGTCGCCCATGAGGGGATTGTCCTGGTTCGGCGTGCTGGTGACGGCGAGCCGGTCGCCGGTCCACACCAGCCAGGCCCAGCCGGATCCGAAACGCTGGGCGCCGGCGGCCTGGAAGGCATCCTTGAAGGCCTGCATGGAGCCGAAGTCCTTTTGGATCTGGGCCGCCAGAGCCGCGGAGGGCTCGCCGCCCTGCCCGGGCGGCGCCATCAGCGACCAGAAGAGGGTATGATTGTAATGACCGCCGCCGTTGTTGCGGACTGCAGGCGGATAATTCTGCACCTCGGCCATGATGGCCTCCAGGGACTTGCCCTGCAGGGCGGGGGTCGCCTTCACGGCAGCGTTCAGGTTGTTCACATAGCCCTGATGATGCCGACCGTGATGGATACGCATGGTCTGGGAGTCGATCGCCGGCTCGAGAGCCTCAAAGGCATAGGGCAGTGGCGCTAGGGAGAAGGGCTCGGCGGCGGGCGCGGGGGCGGTCGTTACAGCGGGAACGGCCGGGGCGGGAGCGGCCAGGGCGGGACCGGCAAGGCCGAGGGCGAGGGCGGCGGCGATGCGAACTACGGCGGGCATGTCGGGGGTCCTGGCTCTCTCGGAAGAACGGGGAGGAAGAGCGCGGACGCCCTCGGCCCGTTAAATGGTGGGCGCAGGCGCTCGCGTCAATTCTCTGCAGCCATAGCCACAACCGCCGGATGAACGGCGCGCCGACGGAGATTGAGGAGGTGGGCGGCGACCAGGGCGGCGCTGCCGAGACTGGTCAGGGCGACCTCGATCCACTCAGGCCAACCCCAGGGAAGGCCGGCGGCCAGGCCGGTGACGCCCAGAAGGAACAGGGCCCTTACGCCGGGATGACGCCAGCCGCCCGTAGCCCTCAGGGCCAGGGCGGACACCGGGGTCGCCGCACAGAAGAAAAGGATGTGGACCCACCCGGCGTGGGACAGTGCGCCAAGGACGGGGACGACCGCCGCCAGGAGCGGAAGCGCCAGGCAGTGCGCCAGGCAGAGGCCCGAAATTCCGACGGCTACGGCGTCCGGCACACCGCTCGAAGAGACTGACATTACTGGTTTCACCTTGCCCGGCCGACTGCAGCTCATTAGATATGTTATATTGTAACAAATGTCTAGCCCCGGAGGGCGCCCTTGGTCCAGCTGCCTGTCACTGTCCTGTCCGGCTTTCTCGGCGCCGGAAAGACCACCCTCCTGAACCATGTTCTGCGAAACCGCGAAGGCCTCCGCGTCGCTGTCATCGTGAACGACATGAGCGAGGTCAATATCGACGGAGCGCTGGTCCGCCAGGGCGGCGCAGACCTGTCGCGGACCGAAGAGCGCCTCGTGGAAATGTCCAACGGGTGCATCTGCTGCACCCTGCGAGAGGACCTGCTCGCAGAGGTTCGCCGCCTCGCCGCCGAGGGGCGCTTCGATTACCTCCTCATTGAGAGCACCGGCATCTCCGAACCCATGCCCGTGGCGGCCACCTTTGACTTCATCTCCGAGGATGGCGAAAGTCTCCGGGACGTCTCGCGGCTGGACACGATGGTCACGGTGGTGGACGCCTTCAACTTCCACCGGGACTATGGCTCCAGCGACTTCCTTGCCGATCGCGGCGAGAGCCTCGGCGAGGAGGACGCCCGAACCGTCGTCGATTTGCTCGTAGACCAGATCGAGTTCGCCGATGTCCTGGTCCTGAACAAGACCGACCTTGTCTCACCGGCGGAGTTGGCGGTGGTCGAGGCGCTCTGTCGCCAGCTGAACCCCCTGGCCCGGATCGTGCATGCGGAGCGTGGCGCTGCGCCCCTCGGGGATATCCTCGACACCGGCCTGTTCGACATGGCGCGCGCCCAGAGCGCTGCCGGCTGGCGGCAGGCACTGGAGTTCGGCAAAACACCCGAGACCGAGGAATACGGGGTCTCCAGCTTTGTTTACCGCGCGCGACGCCCCTTTCACCCGATGCGCCTGAAAGCGATCCTCGACTCCGAGTGGCCGGGAGTGTGGAGATCAAAGGGGTTCTTCTGGCTTGCGACCCGAATGCGCTTTGTGGGCTCATGGAGCCAGGCCGGAGCGGCTGCGACGCATGAGTGGGGCGGATACTGGTGGGCGTCCATCCCGCCTGAGAGGCGCCCCCAGGACACCGAGAGCCGCCGGTTCCTCTCAAATGTCTGGCGCAGCCCGTATGGCGACCGGAGGCAGGAGATCGTCCTGATTGGCAAGGATATGGACCGGGCAGCGCTCACCGCCATGTTTGACGCCGCCCTCCTCACCCCCTCGGAGATGCAGAAGGGTCCAAAGGCCTGGGCCCGCTTGCCGGACCCCTTCCCCACTTGGGGAGCGGCAAGTCCGCCGCAATGATCGAGCCCTTCAAGGTCACTTTGGCTTGCGAGGGGCGCCTCCGCCCCCCGCATGATGCGCACCCCCTCGGGAAGTCGGAACTGAAGGCCGTCGTCCTTGGCGCGCTGCGCTCGGCAAGGGTCCCCCTGACTGTACCGCAGATTCAAGCCCGCATCGGGGCGGTAGCCTCTGAAGGACCGCGCACGGCAGACCTTCGAAGGGCCCTAAGGTCTCTCAGGACATCAGGGCAGATCATTTGGATGGGCCCGCTGCGGGCTTATGTCGCGGTGTTTCCCCGACCAAGGAAGTCTGGCGTCCTGCTCTGCAGCGAAGTCCACGAGACCGCAACGCCCGACCTGACGACGGCGCCCGTGTGCTGGCGGACGCCCGCCAGTCGCACATCGAGAGTAGACGTTCTGGGATCATGAATGTTATGATATAATGTTACTTTTGACGGCGGCTTTTTGGCGGCCGTCTTCGACTTCGGGAGGGCTTCAGTGTCGATCCGGCAGAGCCTCAGCGATGAGGAGAGACAGGAACTCCTCAGGATGGTCCACGAAGAGGATGTTCAGCGCGCCCGGCGCCTGCTGGACCCCGGAATTGCGGCGGCCCAGGCTGAATGGGTTCCCCAGTCGGCCATCCTGGACGCTGTCCACCAGATCCTTTTGGAGATCGGGCGGCCGCCCTCGCCACGACAGACCTTTGACGCCTAACACTCCGTAGCAGGAACCCCATGCTCTCAGGACAGTCCTTTATCGTACGTCCTCTTCCCACCCTCGTCTTCGGCGACGATACGAGCCTCCAGCTGGGAGGCCACGTAAAGTCCCTAGGACTGAAGGCCGTCTTGTTCGTGACCGACCAGTCCCTTCGCAGGACCGGACTGGCTGAACCCGTCATCGACGCCCTGCGGATGGCGGGCATCGAGGTCGACGTCTTCGACGGGGTCGAGCCAAATCCCACGGACCGGAATGTGGAAGCAGGGGCGGAGAGGCTCCGAAAGCTGGGATCGGCGGGCGTGATCGCATTCGGAGGTGGTTCCTCGATGGACTGCGGCAAGGCCATCGCCCTCCTGGCGAGGAACGCAGAGACCGTCCCCGCCCTCCAGGCCGGGCCACCGGCCAATCCCGGAGCTCCGGTCATCGCAGTCCCCACCACCGCAGGCACCGGTTCGGAAACCAACAGCGCCTGCGTCATCACCAACAGTCAAATGGGCAGGAAAACCTATGTGATGCACCCCAGCATCACGCCCGCCTTCGCCGTTCTGGACCCCAAGCTGACCCTCGGGCTTCCGGCCTATCCGACAGCGACCTGCGCCTTCGATGTCCTGACGCATGCGATCGAGGCCCTGGTGTCCCTGCGATCCACCCCCTACTCGGACGCCGTCGCCCTTGAGGCCATCCGGAGCGTCCATGCGAACGCACGCACCGTTGTTCGAGACGGGTCGAACCTGGAAGCCCGGTCGCAGATGCTTCTTGCCTCAAGCATGGCGGCCATTGCGTTCAATGTGGCGGGTCTCGGATCGGCTCATGGAACAGGGCATGCGCTCTCCGCGAGGCTCTCGGCCGCCCACGGGCAGACGCTTGCGACCATGCTCCCGCACGTCATGGCCTACAATCTGCCCGTGGCGGAGGCGAAGTATGCAGCCGTCTCGGAGTGCCTCGATCCCGGGCGGCCAGCATCCGGAAGCAATGCCGTCGACGCCGTGTTGAAGCTGCGCGAGGAGATCGGCCTCGCAAGATCGATCCGGGAGCTCGGCGGGGCGGACGACCTGCTCCGGACGCTTGTCGAGGACGCCGTGGCGGATCCCGTGAACCGGTCAAACCCGCGACCCGTGGATGCCGAGGCTCTGGAAGCCCTCTACCGCGCGGCCTGGTGACGGCGGGTCGCGCCGATCCCGCCTCACCCGCCGGTCTGCCCCCGGTGCCTCAGGAAGGCATCGGCCAGGACGCAGGCGGTCATGGCCTCCACAACAGGCACAGCGCGGATGCCCACGCAGGGGTCGTGACGGCCCTTGGTGCGCAGATCGATCTCCTCCCCGTCCTCGCTCACTGAACGGCGAAGGGTGAGGATCGAGGATGTCGGCTTGAACGCGATCCTCGCCGTGACTGGCTGACCGCTGGAGACGCCGCCCAGGATTCCTCCGGCATGGTTCGACAGGAAGACCGGACCTTCCGGACCCATGCGCATTTCGTCGGCGTTCTCCTCGCCGGAAAGCGCCGCAGCGGCGAAGCCGTCGCCGATCTCCACCCCCTTCGCGGCGTTGATGGACATGAGGGCGGCGGCCAGTTCAGCGTCCAGCTTGCCGTAAAGAGGCGCGCCCCAGCCAGCGGGGACACCAGTCGCCTCCACCTCGATGACCGCGCCGGTGGAAGAGCCTGCCTTGCGCACCGTCTCCAGGTGCTTTTCCCAGACCGGGACGATTCCGACGTCGGGCGCCCAGAAGGGGTTCTCTGTCCTCTGGTCCCAGTCGAAGCGCGACCGGTCGATGGCGTGCGGGCCGATCTGTACAACCGCCGCACGGATCGCGACCTCCGGAATGACCCTGCGGGCTATAGCCCCAGCGGCTACCCGGGCCGCAGTCTCCCGCGCGGACGAGCGCCCGCCGCCCCGGTAGTCGCGCACCCCGTACTTGGCGGCGTAGGTATAGTCGGCATGGCCTGGCCGGAAGGCCTGGGCGATCTCGGAATAGTCCCGGCTACGCTGGTCGACGTTCTCGATCATCAGCGATATCGGCGTTCCGGTGGTGACCTGCCCGCCCGTACGTTCATCCTCGAAAACCCCCGACAGGATCCGGACGGCGTCGGGCTCCTGGCGCTGGGTCACGAACTTGCCCTGCCCCGGCCGCCTCTGGTCGAGGAAGACCTGGATGTCCTGCGTCGTCAGCGGCAATCCGGGCGGGCAGCCGTCAACGACGCAGCCCAGGGCTGGCCCATGGCTTTCGCCCCAGGTCGTCACACGGAAAAGGTGTCCGAAGGTGTTGTGCGACATTCCGCCCGGCCTAGCCGCCGTTGGCGAAGAAAAGGGCAAGCGTCCTCTCGCGGGCCAGGCTCGCACTTGGCTCGTGATAATCGCTTCGGCGGTCGGACTGGAAGCCGTGCCCGGCGTCATAGACATGGACGGCCACTTCGGGGTGCAGCTCAGCCACCTTGCGCACGCCCTCCATCGGAATGCCGTGATCGTGCTCGCCAAAATGCAGGATGGTCGGACAGTTGGGCTTGCGGTCGGCCATCGCGGGGATCATCGAGCCGTAGTAGCCGGAGGCCGCCGACAGATCCCTTGAACGGCAGGCCATGGCCCAGGTCACCGATCCGCCGTAGCAATAGCCCGTCATGAAGACCGGTCCCTTGTCCTTGAGGGCGTCGACGCAGGTCTGCGCATCCTTGAGCGAGACCTCGAAGTCATGAAGTTGACGGGCGACCTGGATGGCGCGCTGGATATCCTGCTCGGAGTAGCTGGCCTCGAAGCCCGGGACCTCGCGGTCGTACAACGCAGGTGAGAGGACCTCGTAACCGTGCTCGGCGAACAGGTCGCACTGCTCCCGGATGTGCTCGGTGACGCCGAAAATCTCCTGGATCAGCACCAGGCCGCCACGACGCTGTCCCCTCGGCTCGACATGGTAGACGCCGATCTCGGCGCCGTCGCTCATCGTCATCCGGATCATCTGTCCGCGCGTGGCCATGGAGATCCCTCCTTCGTCCCGTGTGCGGCTAGCCATACCGTCGGCGGCCGGCCTGCGCTATAGGGCGCGCATGATCAAGAAGCCTCCCATTCCCCCCTCCCCCACAGAGGACGAGTACCTCAAGGGTGTCGCCGCCGCGGACCTGCCGCCCCTTACGGCCGACGACCCGATCGCCCTGTTTGCAGAATGGCTCTCCGAGGCCGTGAAGTCAGAGGTGAACGATCCCAACGCCATGGCTCTGGCCACGGCGGACGAGAACGGGCTGCCCGATGTGCGGATGGTCCTCCTGAAGGACGCGGGGGCGGATGGCTTTGTCTTCTACACCAACCTCGGCAGCGCCAAGGGCCGCCAGCTGGCGGCGAGCGGCAAGGCGGCCCTCCTGTTTCACTGGAAGTCCCTTCGTCGCCAGGTCCGGGTCCGGGGGACGGTTTCGCCAGTCAGCGACGCCGAGGCCGACGCCTACTGGGCCACCCGGGCGCGACCCGCCCAGCTGGGCGCCTGGGCTTCTGAGCAGTCTCGCCCCCTGCCCGACCGCCTCGCCTTCGAGAAGGCCATCGCCGCCTACGGACTGAAGTTCGGCCTGGGCAAGGCGCCCCGGCCTCCGCACTGGTCAGGCTTCCGGCTGACCCCCTTGCATATCGAGTTCTGGCGCGACCGGCCCTTCCGTCTCCACGAACGGCTTGTCTTCGACGCCACTCCCGCCGGCTGGACCACGAGTCGGCTCTATCCGTGAGCTCCGCTTCGCCGGACGAATCCGCGGTCGACGCCTTTTTCTCCGCCCTTGGAGGCCGGCGGATCGAGACAGCCTGCAACCGCATCTACCTCGCCGGCGACACAGCCTGGAAGGTCAAGCGCCCGGTCGACCTCGGCTATGTGGACTTCACCACCCTGGAGCAGAGGCGCGAGGCCGCCGAGCGGGAGATCGCCTTCAACCTATCCGCCGCCCCTGACATCTACAGGCGGGTCCACGCCGTCACCCGCTCGGCCGCTGGCCTGGAGCTCGACGGTCCCGGCGAGACGGTCGACTACGCCGTCGAGATGCGGCGGTTCGACGAGGACGCCGTGCTCTCGGCCAAACCACAGGCGGTGGACGGGGTCCTGGCGGAAGCCCTCGGTCGCGAGATCGCCCGGCTCCATGCATCGGCGCCCCTGCGTCCCGAAGGAGGCGGCGCCGCGGGCCTTGGCTACACTGTCGACTCCAACGCCCGCCTGCTGACGGGGCTTGCCGATCGACTTGGCCGCGAGGCGGTGGAGAGGGTCATCGCAGGGACCGCCGCAGCCTTCGCCGCCGCGACGCCCCTTCTTGAGGCCCGGCGTGGCGCAGGGTTCACGCGCCGTTGCCACGCCGACCTCCACCTCGGGAACATCCTCCTGGAGGGCGGACGCCCGGTCCTTTTCGACTGCATCGAGTTCAACGACCGGCTTTCGGACATCGACATCCAGTACGACCTCGCCTTCCTGCTGATGGACCTGGACTTCCGGAACCGGCGTGACGCCGCCTGCCGGGTGCTCGACGCCTGGCTGGACGAATCCGCTCGCAGGGAGTCCGCCGGCCTGCACCTGGGCCTTGCCGCCCTTCCCCTGATGCTCTCGGTACGGGCGGTCGTGAGGGCGCACGTGGAGGCGAATTCCGGGCATGACGCCACGGGCCGCGACTACCTGAACGCCGCCCTTCGACACCTCTCTCCGGCTCCGGCCCGGCTGGTCGCGGTCGGCGGCGTCTCGGGGACTGGAAAGACCACCCTCGCCCGCGCCATCGCCCCTTTCCTCGGCGCCTCGCCCGGGGCTGTGGTGCTGCGCTCCGATGAAGTCCGAAAGCGCCTTGCCGGCCTGCGGCCTTCTGAGCGGGCGCCGGCGTCCGCTTACGATCCCGAGATGACCGATCGGGTCTACGCCACCCTCTTCGCCGAGGCCTCAGAGCTGGTCGCCGCCGGGCGGAGCGTGATCCTCGATGCAACATTCCTGGAGGCCGGTCGGCGGTCTGAGGCCGGAACCCTGGCCACCCGGCTGGGCCTCGCCCTCGAGGGGCTGTGGCTCGAGGCGCCAGAGGACGTCCTGCGGGACCGTCTCACCCGCCGCGAGGGCGACGCCTCCGACGCCACCCCGGAGACCCTGACCGCCCAGCTGGGGCGGGACGCCGGGCCGGTTGCCTGGACCCGCCTTCCTCCCCATCCTGATCTCCCCGGACAGGCCCTCGCCCGTCTGGGGAGCCCGCCTGGAGACCGCCCATGAAACGCCGAAGCCTTCTGACCCTGCCCCTCGCCCTCTTCACCGCCGGCCCCGCCCTAGCGGCCCGGCCGGCCCCACGCCTCTCGATCCGCAGTTTTGCGGAGCTGAAGACGCCCCTGCCGCTCCCGTACGACGAGGGCGCGGACGCCACCGCCGCCGTGGACGCCGCACGCCGCAAGGCCCGCCGCGAAGGCAAGCGCCTGCTGATCGACCTGGGCGGGAACTGGTGTCCGGATTGCCGGATTCTGGCGGGAACCATGGCGCTTCCTGAACTCGACCGGTTCCTCAACGCCTACTTCGTGACGGTGATGGTTGATGTCGGCCGCTTCGACCGCAACCTGCAGATCCCAGCCCGGTACGGGATCACCGGCCGCCTTCCTGGGGTCCCCGCCTTGTTGGTGATCGATGCGCGGACGGACAAGCTCCTGAATCCAAACAACTTCTCTGCGCTCTCCAATGCACGCGGCATGTCGCCTCAGGCCCTGGCGGACTGGATCGCCGGCTGGGCGGCCTAGAGGCCGAGCCGCCCGGCGACTTCCTCGCCGATGGCGAGGGAACTGGTCAGTCCGGGGCTCTCGATGCCGAACAGCGCCACAAGGCCTTCGAGGCCATGGGCCTCGGGCCCGTCGATCCTGAAATCCGGCTGGGGCTCGCCCGGGCCATGCAGCTTGGGACGGACCCCGGCGTAGTCGGGTTGCAGCGCCCCGTCGGGCAGACCCGGCCAGAACTTGCGGATGTAGGCCGCAAACTCCCGCGCCCGACCCGGATCTACCGAATAGTCAGGCGCGGGTACGAACTCGAGGTCGGGACCGAAAACGGCCTGCCCACCCAGGTCGCGGCGGTAGTGTGTCCCAAGGGCCCCGGGAATTGGGGGCGGATAGATCAGGCGATCAAAAGGCGCGCGGCCAGCGAGCCGGAAGTAGACGCCCTTGCCGAAATGCGCAGCCGGGATCGACCCGGCGGGAAAGCCGTCTATCAGGGCGGCGACGGCCTGGGCTCCCAGACCTGGGGCCGTCACCAGACACCTGGCGGAGAGCCGGGTCGGGTCAGCGCCCCCGGCGAGGACGGACCATCCCCCGCCGGGCAGAGCCTCGGCGCGTTCGAAGGGAGTCGACAAGGCCAGGGCGCCTCCATGCGCCTCGATCTCTCCAACCAGGGCGAGCATGTAGCCATGGCTGTCGAAAATCCCGCTTTCCGGGGAGATCAGGGCTGCGTCGCACCTGAGCTCAGGCTCGAGGGACCGGGCCTGATCCGCTGTGAGGGGCGCGATCCCCTCCACGTCGTTGGTGCGGGCCTGGGCGAGCAGGCCGTCCATGCGCGCCAGTTCCTCCGGACCGTTGAATACCACGAGCTTGCCGCACCGTCTGAAGGCGACATCATGGGCCTCAAGGAAGGCGTAGAGCGCCCTGCGGCCGGTCACGCAGAGCCGCGCCTTCAGGGATCCGGTCGGATAGTAGAGTCCGCCGTGGATCACCTCGGAGTTTCTCGAGGACACGCCCTCGCCGAAGCGCGCCCCGGCCTCCAGGACGACGACAGACTGACCGCGCCGCGCAAGGGCGTAGCCACAGGCAAGCCCTACCGCGCCCGCACCCACCACCGCCGCATCGAAATCAAAGCTGACCATGCCCCATGGCCTATCTGACCGGGAGCGGAAAGCAAGCCGCCGCCTCTCCTTCGAAGCTCATAGGAAGTGTATTGCGCAAGACAGCGTTTTTCGGGCAAAAGTCTGCGCGAAAGCGACGTGTCTCCTCATGCACAGGAGATACTGAGACGTAATCCTGCAAGGAGCCTGCGTGGCCGAAACCCTGGACGCCATCGATGCACGGATCCTGGATCTGATCCAGGCTGACGCCGCCCTGTCTGTTGCAGAGATCGCAGACCGGGTTGGCCTCTCTTCCAGTCCCTGCTGGCGCCGGATCAAGCGGCTCGAGGAGAGCGGAGTGATCCAGAAGCGGGTCACGATCCTGGATCGTGAAAAGCTGGGCCTGTCGTTCGAGGTCTATTGCACGGTGAAGCTCGCCCTGCCGACCAAGGATAACCTGGACGCCTTCGACCGGGCGATCTCGGACATGCCGGAGGTGGTGCAGTGCGCCACGGTCACAGGCGCCGCGGACTACGAGCTGCGCGTCGTGACCCGCGACATGCCGGCCTTTGACGCCTTTCTGCGCGACAGGCTCCTGTCGCTGGGCCTGGTCTCGAATATCGAGAGCCGGATCGTGATCCGGTCCGTCAAGAATACGACCGCCGCGCCGCTGGGCCTCGTCACGCCTTATCTGGAAGTCTAGCACCCGGATCGCCGGGGGATGGCTCGCTGAGACCGCGGCGAGTCTTCAGCAGGTAGTCCAGCCCCGTCCAGAGGGTCAGGATCGCGGCAAGCCAGACAAGTCCGAGGGCAAGGACCTCCGGGAAGCCCGTGACCAGACCGGCGCCCATCACCACCGCCAGAGCGAAAAGCTGGAATGCGGTCTTCCACTTTGCGAGTCCGGTGACGGGCAGCTTCAGCCCTCTGGCCGCTCCGACCTCGCGCAAAGCGCTCACGGCGAACTCGCGGAACAGGATGAGTCCGGCGGGAACAGCGAAGGCTGGCCCAGCTCCGGCCGCCATCAGACCCACTATGGCGCCGCAGACCAGAATCTTGTCGCCGATCGGATCCAGGATGGTCCCCCAAACCGTCACGGCGTCATACCGGCGGGCGAGCCAGCCATCGAGAAAGTCGGTGATGGCCGCGATCACGAAGCCCCAGAAGGCGAAGTGAATCAGCCCCCCGTCCGGATCACGGCCAGCACCGACCGCCACGAGGGCGGCGAACATGGCGAGGGTCAGCAGGATCCGGGCGACCGAGAGGATATTGGGAAGGGCCTTCATCAACGCTCCTTGTGAAAGGCGGCGAATATGCGTTCGGCGAGGGGCCGGCTGACACCCTCCACCTTCTCCAGATCCTCGGCGGAGGCCCGGGCGACGCCGGCGGCGGACCCGAAGGCGTGCAGCAGCGCCCGTTTGCGCGCCGGCCCGATACCGTCGATCTCATCCAGCGGATTGCGCCTCAGGTCGGCCGCCCGGCGCGCCCGGTGGCTCCCGATGGCGTAGCGGTGGGCCTCGTCCCGCAGCCTCTGGAGGAAATAGAGGACCGGGCTTTTCGGCTCCAGCATGAAAGGCGGCTGGCCGGGCAGGAAGAAGCGCTCGAGGCCGGCGTCACGGTCGGGTCCCTTGGCCACACCGACCACCGGAATGTCGTCAACCCCCAGCTCGGTCAGGACCTCAAGGGCCGCGGCCAATTGCCCCGCACCCCCGTCGATCAGCACCAGGTCCGGTCGCACCGTGGTTTCGCCGGAACCGCCCTCACGGACCAGGCGGCCGAAGCGTCGCCTGAGGACCTCGCGCATCATGCCGTAGTCGTCCCCGGGGGTAAGGTCCGTGCTGCGGATGTTGAACTTGCGGTACTGGGCCTTCTGAAAGCCGTCCGGCCCGGCGACGATCATGCCGCCAACGGCGTTGGTCCCCATGATGTGGCTGTTGTCATAGACCTCGATCCGCTCCGGGGAAGCGTCCAAGCCAAAGGCCTCCGCGACCCCGGCCAGGAGTTTCGAGTGGGCGGACCCTTCCGCCAGGCGCCGGCCCAGGGCCTCCCGGGCGTTGGTCAGCGCCTCGTCGACCAGGGCGCGTTTCTCGCCGCGTTCCGGCCGGCGGATCTCGACCCTGCGGCCGGACTTCAGGCTGAAGGCCTCGGACAGGAGATCAACCTCGTCGGGCTCGCAGCTCACCAGGATGAGCTTCGGGATCGGCCGGTCGTCATAGAACTGGCCGATGAAGGCCGCCAGGATCGACGGGTCCGGGTCGGTGCGGTCAATCCGCGGGAAGTAGGCCCGGTTGCCCCAGTTCTGGCCCGCGCGGAAGAAGAAGACCTGGACGCAGGCCTGACCGCCATCGCTGTGCAGGGCGAAGACGTCCGCCTCCTCCAGGCTTTCGGGATTGACCAGGGTCTCCTGGCTCACGGCCGCCAGGGCCCGGATCCGGTCGCGGAGGCGGGCCGCCTGCTCGAACTCCATCTCGTCGGACGCCGCCTGCATCGCCTCGGACAGCCGGGTCATCACCGCCCGGCTGCGGCCGCGCAGGAAGTCCTCGGCCTGGTCCACCAGGGCGGCGTAGTCCTCAAGGCTGATCGCGCCCGTACAGGGCGCAGCGCAGCGGCGGATCTGGTGAAGCATGCAGGGCCGGGTCCGGCCCTCGTAGACACTGTCCGTGCAGGACCTCAGCAGGAAGGCCTTCTGCAGGGTGTTGAGGGTGCGGTTGACCGCGTTCGCGGAGGCGAAGGGGCCAAAATAGTCCCCCTTGAGGGTGTGGGAGCCCCGGTGCTTTCGCAGCTGGGCGGCGGGATGGTCCCGCCGGATGACGATCTCGGGAAAGCTCTTGTCATCGCGCAGCAGGACATTGAAGCGCGGCTTCATCTGCTTGATCAGGTTGATCTCAAGCAACAGGGCGTCGGTCTCGGTCCGGGTGGTGACGAACTCCATGGCCCGGGTCAGGTCGACCATCAGGGCGATGCGCTGGGTGTGGAAGCGGCCCTGGGCGTATTGCAGGACCCGCTTCTTCAGTGACCGGGCCTTGCCCACGTAGAGGACCTCTCCGGCCTCGCCGATCATGCGGTAGACGCCGGGAGAGTCGGGCAACCTCCGCACCTGATCGCGGATCAGGGCCGCCCCGGTGAGGGGTGGGTCGTCGGCCTGCGCTGGAGCTTCGACGTCCGTGGACATCCCTCACCTATAGGCGACTCCCGCCCGGCTGGGGACCCCGTCGGGGGCTTCGTTCGCCAGGGGGCGGAAGACCCCCAAGACAAAGGTCCGCCTTTCGACGCCTTGGGGACTCAGAGGCGGATCTGGCCGCTCGTGATGGCTGCGTAGGCGGTGGCGTCCAATGCCCTGTAGCCGCCATCAGCGGCGCGATAGAACAAGGGGGCCGTGACCCTTCCCGGATCGAAGCCGTCCGCCACAAGGTCCGCCTTGCGTTGCTTGAAGGTGCCCGTGACGGCGAGTTCGGGCTCAAGCCGGACGAAGGCTGGCCTCGCATATTCCGGCAGGTCGGCTGCGATACGCGAGGCGAGCATGTCGATGTCAAAGTCCGGCCCGGTCACCAGGGCGGCCATGCCCGCGCGGCCGTCAGCCCCGGGAACGCTTACGCCATAGACGTTCGCCTCTACCACCCCGGGGGCGCCGTGCAGACAGAGAGCCACCTCCGCTGTCGAGACATTCTCGCCCTTCCAGCGGAAGGTATCTCCGACACGGTCCACGAAATACACGTATCCATCCGCGTCCTGTCGCAAGAGGTCGCCAGTCCGGAACCAGGCGTCACCGGGAGCGAAGACGTCGCGGAGCACCTTCTTCTCCGAGGCGACGGGGTCCAGATAGCCGGTGAACTGCGCCCTGGGGTCCGCGCTGTCGATACGCCCGAGGCACTCTCCCGCCTCCCCTGGAGCCGCCTCGATGCACAGGCCGTCCGGCCCCCTCAGGGGGGCCTCCGCTTCATAATCGAAGCGAACGATCCGACCATTGAACCGCCGCCTCAGGAAGCCGGGAATCCTGCCGATGGCGCCCGGATGACCATCGAAGTTGAAAAGGGAGACATTACCCTCAGTCGATCCGTAGAATTCCAGAACCGAGGGAAGGCCGAAGCGGTCGACGACCGCCGGCCAGACGTCCGGTCGCAGGCCATTTCCGAAGGCGAGCCGCAGACTGTGGCGGCGCTCGTCGGGGTGGGGCGGCTGGTTCGCAAGGTAACGGCAGAGCTCGCCTATGTAGACGAACTGGGTGCAACCCTCCCTCCGGACATCCTCCCAGAACTGGCTCGCGGAAAAGCGACGCTTCAGCACGACACAGGCGCCGTTGAGGAGCGCCGCGCCCATCCCGCAAAGCCCCCCGGTGGCGTGATACAGGGGAAGGGCGACATAGATCCGGTCCTTCGGTCTCGCTCCGGTGGCGCCGGCGAATCCGCGCATGTAGAGCTGGACACGGACATGGGTCATCCGGGCGGCCTTGGGCAGGCCGGTCGTCCCAGAGGTGTAGATCAGGAGGGCGGTGTCAGCGGCCGTGAGGCCATCACGCACCGAGGGCGGCGGGGGGGCTTCCGAAAGCCCCTCCAGGACGGCTGTCAGGTCGCCCTCGCCCGGCAGGGGAGAGTCCAGGCTCCACAGCCGCGGAACACGCTCCAGATCCCCGAGGACATCCTGGAGTGCGGGCGAAGTCTCGGCGTCCACAATGACCTCCAGAGCCTCAGAGAGGCCCAGGCAGTGCGCGAGCGCCTTCCCGGTGAGCTGGTTGTTGATGAGAGCCGCGACCACTCCGACCTTGGACAGTCCGTACCAGGCCGGCAGATACTCGATCCGGTTGGGAAGGAAGATGGCCACCCTGTCTCCCGGCCGAAGTCCGCCTTCGAGCGCCCAGCGGGCGAACCGGTTGGCCAAGGCTTCCATCTGCCCATAGCTCAGGCTCCGCCCCTCGAACCTCAAGGCCTCCCGATCGCTCCAACGCGCCGCTGCGGCCTCGAGGTCATCGCAGATACGGCGGGGGTTCGACGGGTGTATGCCGCGCACCCGGCCCATGGTGCGGAACAAGCCCGAGGCGAACTGAAGGTCACGCTTGAGGGTGGCGATCATCAGAGGCTTTTCCAGATCAGTGAGCGATGCGCTCGTCATCTGGCGGCGGGGAACTCCAGTTTCAAGGCGAAGGCGACCTCCCGGAGCTCGGCATCCTGAGGTTCTGGCGTTTCCCTGCCGCCAACAACCCCTGAGAATGGGTCCACGGTGTCCTCGAAATGTCAGGCTGCCTCAAGGCCCGGCAGGTCGTGAAGTTCGACAGGCAGGCCTTCGCCCATCAGATCGATGAAGTTATCGCGCCAGAACCGGCGATGCGACGCTTCGGGCACGCCCTCGAGGGCCTCGCCGAAACGCTTCAGCGGATTTCGACCGCCCTCGATGTGCGGAAAGTCCGACGAGAACATGCAGACCTCTTCTCCGGCGTTCTCGATGATCCAGGCCACATCCTCGTGCGGATAGGGCGTGGCGCGGAACTGGCGGCGCAGGATTTCGCTCGGGCGAGCCGACAGACGCTGGAGCCGCTCCTCGCGACCAAAGGCCGCGGCCCCGGAGTCCATAAACTTCATCAGGCTCGGGACCCAGGAGGCGCCCAGCTCGATGGCTCCGAACTTCAGGCGCGGGAACCGGTCGAAGACCCCGTCGAAGACCAGGGCCGCCAGGGTCTGCCAGACCGCCACCGGAATGGTCATGAAGGACAGCGAGGTGAAGTTCTCGGCGCCGCCATGGAAGTCCAGGACCCGCGGCAGGCCGTTCTCGAAGTAGGCGGGGTTCATCTTCTCCTCGCCGCCCACGTGGAAGAGAACCGGCAGGCCCGCCTCCTGGATCAGGGCCCAGAGAGGATCAAGGCCCACATGGCTGGGACTGTGACCGGGGGGGCACCGCGAGGGGATCATCAGGCCCCGGCATCCCAGCTCGATCGCCTCGCGGGCGATCCGGGGCGCAGCCTCGATGTCGACGAGGGGCACGTAGCCCGTCGCCAGCAACCGGCGGTCCACCGAACAGAAGTCCGCCATCATCCGGTTGTGGGCCCGGGCGCCAGCCAGGGCGAGCTCGACCCTGCCCGCCTCCTCCAGACCATAGTTGCCCAGGGCGTGGGTGGTGAAGACCAGCTGGCTGGCGAAGCCGAGGAGGTCGAGGGAGCGCGGCCGGTCCTCCCGGCGGAAGGCGCCCAGGGCCTGGTAATTCTTGCGCAGGAGCAGGTTGGCCTCATCGCCGGACCGGAACTCCGGGTCATCGTGCTGGGCGCGGGCCTTGTCCGCCCAGCCGGTCAGGTCGCCCGGCTTGCGGATCGCCTCGGAGAAGGCCGCCCTCAGGCCCGGCTCGACATAGCGGTCGATCTCTCCGGGCAGTTCCATGACGTGTGAGTCCGCGTCATGGACCGTGAAACCCTCGACATAGGGCATGGGCCGACCTCCCCCATTTGTTGCCTGGAGACACTTCGGACCGGGGAGGCGCGGCGGTCAAGCCCCGCCGCGGCGGACGGGGCCTCCGGCGAGATCAGAGCTGGGCGAGCAGGTAGTCGGCGGCCGAGACCTTGAACTCACCCGCCGCCTCAATGTTCAGCTGCTTCACGACGCCGTCCACGACGTACATCGAGTAGCGCTGTGATCGCAGCCCGAGGCCGAACTTGGAGCCGTCCATGATCAGGTCCACGGCCTTGGTGAAGTCGCCCGCGGGGTCGGCGATCATCTCGATCTCGCCCAGCACGCCCTGGTTCTCGCCCCAGGCCTTCATGACGAAGGCGTCGTTGACGGACAGGCAGACAATGGCGTCGACGCCCTTCGCCTTCAGGTCGGCGGCCAGGTCCTTGTAGCCGGGCAGGTGGCGAGCCGAGCAGGTGGGGGTGAAGGCGCCGGGGACGGCGAAGAAGGCCACCTTCCGGCCCTTGAAGATCTCGTCGACCGTGGTGGGCTTGGGCCCCTCGGCCGTGCCGGCGATGAGATTGGCGGCGGGAAGGGTGTCTCCGACCTTGAGGGTCATGGGCCTGTCTCCGGATGGCGGTGAGTTCGGGATGGCGCACAGATGAGCCCTGACGGACCGCCTGCAAAGGCGAAGTGCGACGCGATGTCTTGAAACCGCCCCAAGAGAGTCGGAGAACCCCGCCATGGAGCCTGCAGCCTATCTGACCGGTCAGCTGCTGATCGCCCTTCCCGCGATCGGCGATCCCCGCTTTGATCGGGCGGTGGCGCTCATCTTCGCTCATGATGCCGACCACGCGATGGGCCTGGTTCTGAATCGTCGCCTTGAAGGCCTCAGGCTCGGCGAAGTGCTGGAGCAGCTGGGCCTCCCCTCCCCCGAATCCCGTCGCCTGGAGCCCGTCCTGATCGGGGGACCGGTCCAGCCAGAGAGGGGGTTTGTCATACACAGCGATGACTTCCGGGCGAAGGACGGGGCCACGCTGTTGGCGCCGGGCGGCCTGGCTTGCACGCCGACCCGGGAGGCTCTGGAGGCGATTTCCCGAGACACCGGTCGACCGAGCCAGTCCCGTCTGGTTCTCGGTTATGCAGGTTGGGGACCAGGTCAGCTGGAGGAAGAGATCCGCCGGAACGTCTGGCTGACCTGTCCGGCGGATCAGGAGATCGTCTTCGAAACCCCGGAGTCGAAGGTCTGGACAGCGGCGCTCGCTCGACTTGGAGTGGACCCCTCCCTCCTGACCTCCGAGGCCGGACAGGCCTGACCCTGCGGGCTCATCCCCGGGTCTTCAGAGGGGCGGCTCCATCGACGTAGCACTCATTCAGGTAGACTTCCGCCTCCTGGGCGGAGAGCGCCGGTGCATAGCCGTAGCCCTGGCCGTAATTGCAGCCGAGGGCGCGTAGCCGACGGGCGATCTGGGCGTTCTCCACGCCCTCTGCGACCACTTCCATGGACAGGTCCCGCCCCAGCTTCACGACTGACGAGACAATCTTGGCCGACCCCTCATTGACCGCCATGGTGCGGACGAAATAGCGGTCGATCTTGAGGATGTCGAAGGGCAGTCGGGCGAGATAGCTGAGGGATGAAAAACCGGTCCCGAAGTCGTCCAGCGCCAGGCCCGCGCCCGCGCCCTTGAGATCCGCGAGAATGCAGGCGGCGGAATCCGGGTCGCGCATGACGTCGCCCTCCGTGACCTCCAGCTTCAGTGCGCCCGGCGGCAGGCCGGTCTCACGGCGGATCCTGCGAATATCGTTGACCAGTCCCTCCCGGTAGATCTCGCCGGTTGAGAGATTCACCGAGACCGTCAGGTCTCCGGCGGCCCAGTGATCCCTTCGCCAGCGCGCCAGCTGGACGGCGGCGTCGCACTGCATATAGGCGCCGAGTTCGCTGATCAGGCCCATCTCCTCGCAGACGCCAAGGAAGGCGTCCGGCGCCAAGAGCCCCCGACGGGGGTGGCTCCAGCGCACCAGGGCTTCGAATCCCGAGAGCGCGCCTGTCCCCAGGTTGACGATGGGCTGGTAGTGGGCTCGCAACTCCCCCCGACCAATGGCGCCGCGCAAGTCGCCCTCAAGGGCGAGCCGGGAGAGGCCGTCTGATTCCAGTGTGCGACCGTAGGCCACGGCCGCGCCGCGCCCCTCGAGCTTGGCTGTCTCCACCGCCAGTTCGGCGCGACGCAGGAGTTCGCTGGCCTCCGCCTCGTCACCCTCCGCCGCCTCGGCCGCCCCGAGCGAAAGGGTGGGATGAATGTCCAGGCCGGAGATGCGAAGAGGCTGCTCAAGGGCGCGACGAAGAACCTCCTCAGGCTTGGGCTGGCTCATCGGGGTCAGGACAGCGAACTCATCCTCCCCGACCCGCGCCGTCAGCGCCCCTGATGGGAAGGCGGCGCTGAGTCGGGCGCCGAGGGCCGCAAGGACCAGATCCGCACGCTCAGGCCCGAGCGCCTCATTCAACCGCCTGAGCCGATCCAGATCCGCCACCACAAGGACGCTGTGCCGGGAGGATCTGAGCTGTTCCTGCGCCCTCGCGAGGAAGGTCCGGCGATCAAGCAGGCCGGTAAGGCCATCGAACCCCGAGACGCTGCGACGGGACTCAGCCCTCACAATGCCGGCGGCCCGAACACCATCCTCGAGCCAGACGCCCTGCCAGAGGCAGGGGTCGACCCCGCCAAGCAAACGGAGGCGAAGCTCGATTTCGGCGCCGGGAGGCCGGATCTGAAGGAGTTCAGAGAGAGCCGGACGGTCTTCCGCCTGGATCAGGGCCCGAAGGGCGCCGCCCGAGCACTCGGGCGCAAGTGGTCCAAGGCCCAGCGAACGGGTGGGACCGGTGAAACTCAGGCGATCCGTCGCGGGCTCCCACAGCCACAGCGCCACCATCGCGGCCCCAAGCGCCTCAAGCGTCGTCGTCGGGTCCCAAGTCCAGCGGTCGTTGAACATCCGGCGTCCCGGTCAGGCGGAAAACACTTCCTTCGGCGGGTCGGTGCGCGATGAGGGCGCGACCAACCCGAACAGGACATGGTCTCTCCATTCGCCGTTAATTTTCAGATAAGCTTGCGCCATGCCCTCTTCCTTAAACCCCGCGCGACCCAGCAGCGTGCGGGAGGGCGCGTTCTCGGGGACGCAAGCGGCTTCGAGCCTGTGCAATGACAGGGTTCTGAACGCAAAGCGGGTCACGGTCCGGACCGCTGCGAGCGTGAGGCCCTGCCGGGCATAGGATGACCCGCACCAATAGCCGACCGTCCCCATCTGAGCCACGCCGCGGCGGATATTCGAGAGGGTGATGCCGCCAGTCAGGGCCCCGTCGGCCTTCCGGAACACCAGAAAGGGATAGGCCGACCCCAGGTCTATGTCCCGGGCATATGACGCAAGGCGCCGCCGCCAGGCCGCCCGGGTCAGGTCATCCTCGGGCCACAAGGGCTCCCAGGGTTGGAGGAACTCGCGTGAGGCTCGCCTGAGTTCGCTCCATTCCGGAAAGTCGGAGGGTCGAGGGGGACGTATCTCAATCCCGTCCCCCTGGAGCCTGAGGCCTTCGCCCGGCGTGATCCAGTCCAGAAGCGCCATGGGTGAAAAGTCCGCCGTTTTTCAGGCCCGTCAAGTCACGGTCCGGTGCGCCGATCCGTACGCCCGAGGGCGAGCCTGAACCGCTCGGCCGCTCCGTGCGCTTGGCGCGGCCCAAGCACGGCCGCTGCGGAGGTTCCCGCCTCAAGCACCCGCGACCCGGCTCGCCGGACCGCCGCCAAGTCGCAGGCGTCAATCCGGTCTGCGATCTCGGACGGGGGAACAAGCCGACCATGGGTCAGGACTTGATGCGCGGCCTTCTCAGCCCGGGAGAGGAGAGACTCCGCTGCAATGAACTGCGACGCCTTCAACTGGGCCCGGGCGCGATCCACCTCGTCGGCGCGGGGACGATCGGCGAGGTCGAAAATCTGATGCGCGCAGAGCGCCGCAGATCGGAAGAGCGT
>NZ_JADCBG010000103.1 GCF_020253645.1 Phenylobacterium sp. | reverse complement strand
GCCCCTGGGCCAGTGGCACGAGATCGGCGGCGAGGGGGAGGAGGCCGAGACCGGGGCCGCCCCCGCCGCCTTCGCCGCCCGGCTGGCCGCCGCCCTGCTGGCCCGTCCGGACCAGCGCGGCCGCTCGGCGGTCTGGATCCTGCGCCGCGACGACCTCTTCCCCCCGGGACTGGCCGGCCTGGGCCTGCCGGCGGACCGGCTGGTGGGGGTCTGCGCCCGGGACGAGGACGAGGCCCTGGCCGTGGCCGAGGACGCCCTGGCCTCGCCGGGCGTGGGGGTGGTGCTGGCCGAGGTCGGCGCCGTGGACCTGACCGCCGGCCGCCGCCTGCAGCTGGCCTGCGAGGCGCGGGGCGGGACGGGGCTGATGCTGCTGCGCCGGCCCTTCGGCGGAGGCGCGGCGGCGACCACGGGTGGAACCGCGGCGGCCACCTGCTGGCGCGTATCACCGGCCGTCAGCGCCCCCGGCCCCGGCGGCCTGGGGCTGGGGGCGCCGCGCTGGCGCCTGCGCCTGGTCCGCAGCCGGGGCGGCCGGACCGGCGACTGGAGCGTGGAGGCCGGCGCAAGCGGGGACGAAGGAGAAGCCGATGTCGCGCATCCTCTGCGTCTGGTCGCCGAACTGGGCGATCGAGACCTGGCGGCGCCGGCGGCCCTCAGCGCCGCAGGCTGAGCCCTTCGCCCTGGTCGGCCCGGATCGCGGATTGAGGGTGCTGACCGCCGTCAGCCCGCAGGCCGCCGCCGTGGGCCTCTTTCCCGGCAAGAGGGTGACCGACGCCCAGGCCCTGCGCCCCGACCTGGTCCTGGCCGAGGCCGAGCCGGAGGCCGACGCCCGCGCCCTGGAGGCCCTGGCCGACTGGTGCGTGCGCTTTTCCCCCGCCGTGGCCCCCGACCCGCCGGACGGCCTCTTCCTCGACATCGGCGGGGTCGCCCACCTGTGGGGCGGCGAGGCGGAGATGGCCGCCGACCTGGCCGCCCGCCTGGCGCGGGACGGCCTGTCCGCCCGGATCGCCGTCGCCGACGCCGCCGGCGCGGCCTGGGCCCTGGCGCGGAGCCCGGCGGCGGCGACAGGTCCCCAGGTCCTGGCTCCGGGCAGGATGGAGGCCGAGCCTCTCGCGCCTGAACTGGCCGGCCTGCCCCTGGCGGCCCTGCGTCTGGAGCCGGCGGCGGTGGAGCGCCTCTCCCGGCTGGGCCTGAGGCGGATCGGCCAGCTGGCCGCCCTGCCCCGCGGCCCCCTGGCCAAGCGCTTCGGCGCCGGCGTCCTGCTGCGCCTGGACCAGGCCCTGGGCCGGGCCCCCGAGGCCCTGGCCTTCCGGCGCCCGCCCACCCCCTGGTTCTTTCGCCTGGACCTGGCCGAGCCGGTGAGCGCCCCGGAGGACCTGGCCCGCCTGTGCCGGGACGCCGCCCTTGGCCTGTGCGCGCGGCTGGAGGCGTCCGGACGCGGGGCCCGGCGCTTCCGCCTGGACTTCCACCGGGTGGACGGCGCGCCGGTGGGCCTGGAGCTGGGCCTGTCCCGGGCCGCCCGCGACCCGGAGCGCCTCGCCCGCCTCTTCCTGCCCCGGCTGGAGACCCTGGACCCCGGCTTCGGGATCGAGGCGGTGAGCCTGCAGGCGGCGGAGGCCGAGGTCCTGGCCCCCGGCCAGGCCGACCTGGCCAGCCTTCTGGAGCCCGTCGAGGGACCCGAGGCCCTGGCGCCCCTGATCGACCGGCTGACCGCCCGGCTCGGGACCCAGCGGGTCTGGCGCAGCCGGCCCCGGGCCAGCCATGTCCCTGAACGCTCGGTACGCCGGACCGCGGCCCTGGAGGTGGCGGCCGGCCCCGCCGGCGGCTGGCCCGCCTGGCGCCCCCGCCCCTTACGCCTCCTGCCCCGCCCCGAGCCCCTGGAGGCGGTGATCGCCCTGACCCCCGATGAGCCGCCCCGGCAGTTCCGCTGGCGCCGGCGGGTGCACCGCATCCACCTGGCCGAGGGGCCCGAGCGGATCGGCGCGGAGTGGTGGCGGGCCGGGATCGAGGCGGTGCGGACCGACCAGGTGCGCGACTACTACCGGGTGGAGGACCAGGACGGGACGCGGTTCTGGGTCTTCCGCTCGGGCCTTCACGACCATGACCGGCCGGTGCGCTGGTGGCTCCACGGCCTGTTCGGATGAGCCGCTACGCCGAGCTGGCGGCGGCCAGCAACTTCTCCTTCCTGCGCGCCGCCTCGCACCCCGAGGAGCTGGTGACGACCGCCGCCGCCCTGGGCCTGGAGGCCCTGGGGATCGCCGATCGCAACAGCGTCGCCGGCGTCGTCCGGGCCTGGGGGGCGGGGCGCAAGGCGGGCGGGTCCCTGAAGGTGCTGGCGGGCGCCCGCCTGGTCTTCGCCGACGGGACGCCGGACCTGATCTGCTATCCGCAGGACCGGGCGGCATGGGGGCGGCTGACCCGCCTCCTGACCCTGGGCAAGCGGCGGGCGCCCAAGGGCGGGTGCGACCTGTCCCTCGGCGACTTCCTGGACCATGCGGAGGGCCAGCTGGGCGTCGTCCTGCCTCCGGCGCCGGGGGAGGCCGGGGCGACGGACTTTCCCCGGCGGCTCCAGGCGCTGGCGTCGGCCCGGCGAGGATGGCTCTGGCTGGGGGGCGTGCGCCGCTACGGCCCCCGCGACCTGTCCGAACTGGCCCGGCTGGAGGCCCTGGGGGCGGCGGCCGGCGCGCCCCTGGTCGCGGCGGGCGAGGTGCTCTACCACGACGCCCGCCGGCGGCCCCTGCAGGACGTCCTGACCTGCATCCGCGAGGGCTGCACGATCCACGAGGCGGGGCTCAGGCTGGAGGCCAACGCCGAGCGCCGGCTGAAGTCCCCCGCCGAGATGGCGCGCCTGTTCGCCCGCTTCCCCGGCGCCGTCGAGCGCAGCCTGGAGATCGCCGGCCGGGTCGGCTTCGACCTGTCGGAGCTGCGCTACGAATATCCCGACGAGCCGGTCCCGGCGGGCAAGACCCCCATGCAGCACCTGCGCGACCTGGCCTGGGAAGGGGCGACCTGGCGCTTCGAGGCGGGCATGGGCGAGGCCGAGCGCCGGACCATCGCCCACGAGCTGGACCTCATCGAGAAGCTGGGCTTCGCCAACTACTTCCTGACCGTCCACGACATCGTCCGCTGGGCGCGGGCCCAGGGCATCCTCTGCCAGGGGCGCGGATCGGCGGCCAACTCCGTCGTCTGCTTCTGCCTGGGGATCACCGCCGTCGACCCGACCAAGAAGGACCAGGACCTGCTCTTCTCGCGCTTCATCTCCGAGGCCCGGGGCGAGCCGCCGGACATCGACGTGGACTTCGAGCACGAGCGCCGGGAAGAGGTGATGCAGTACCTCTTCAGCCGCTATGGCCGGGATCGGGCCGCCATCGCCGCCACGGTGATCCACTTCCGGCCGCGCATGGCCATCCGCCAGGTGGGCAAGGCCCTGGGCCTGACCGAGGACGTCACCGCCGCCCTGGCCGGCACGGTCTGGGGACCCTGGGGCGGCATGAGCCCGGACCCCTACATCCGCCAG
>NZ_JADCBG010000102.1 GCF_020253645.1 Phenylobacterium sp. | reverse complement strand
GGTGGCGACCCTGCTCAGTCCCAGCCCAAAAGGCTCGGGGGATCTCGGCCCCTCCACCGACTGTCCGCCTGGCGTTGGAGCGCCAGGCGGACGTCCCGGAAGACAGACCCAATCTAGCGCTTCTGAAACAAACAAGGGGGTCAAGGGCGGCTCGGGATCCCCCCGCCGTCCCGCATCACTTCCCCGACAGCTCCAGACGCCGGGTCAGGTTCAGGGCGTCCAGGAAGTCGGCGTCGTGGCTGGCCACCAGGAGGGCGCCGTCGTAGCCGCGCAGGGCCGCCTCCAGGGCCTCCACGGAATCGAGGTCGAGGTGGTTGGTGGGCTCGTCCAGCACCAGCAGGGCGGGGGGATCATCGCCCAGTAGCCGGCAGGCGAGGGCGGCCCGCAGCGTCTCCCCGCCGCTGAGGGCGCCGGGCGGCTTGTCGGCGGCGGTGTTGCGGAACAGGAAGGTGGCCAGGGCGGCGCGGGCCCGGTTCTCGCTGGCCAGGGGGTTCATCCGGCGGAAGGCGTCCACCAGGGAGGCGGATCCGGCCGGCAGGCTGGCCTCCTGGTCCAGGCGCGCCGCGGCGACGGACAGGCGCACCTGCCCCGCCGTGGGCGCCAGCTCGCCGCAGGCCAGGCGCAGGAGGGTGGACTTGCCCGCTCCGTTGGGGCCGGTCAGGCCGATCCGTTCCGGCCCCGTGACGACAAGGTCGACGCCGGACAGCACGGCGGGACCGCCGGGCCAGGCGAAGCCCGCCCCCTGCATCTCCAGCACCCGGCGGCCTGCGGGCAGGCCCGACGGCGGCAGGTCGAAGGCCAGGAGGTTCAGCCGCTCGACCCGCGCGTCGGCTTCGGCGGCGGCGGCCTCCGCCCGCTCCATCAGGGCCTCGCCGGTCCGGCTGCGGCGCGAGGCGCTGTTCTCGGCCCAGTTGCGGACAGCGTTCATCATGATCTTCGGCTCGCCCCGCCGGCGGGCCTCCTTGCCCGGACGGGCCCGCCGCGCCGCCTTCTCCGCCTCCTGCCGGGCCTGGCGCTCCGCTTGGCGCAGGTCGCGCCGCGCGGCCTCAAGGTCCCCGACCGCCGCCTCCGCCTCGGCGGCCCTGAGGGCGCGGAAGGCGTCGTAGTCCCCGCTGAACAGGCGGGGGGACAGTCCCGAGAGTTCAAGGAACCGGTCGGCGAGACGCAGCAGGGACCGGTCGTGGCTGACCAGCACCACGCAGCCCCGGTGCGCCGCCAGGGCCGCCGAGACCTGGGCCCGGCCGGCGGCGTCGAGGTGATTGGTGGGCTCGTCCAGCAGGAGGATGTCGGTCTCCAGGGCCAGCAGGCCGGCCAGCCGCGCCCGGGTGCGCTCGCCGCCGGACAGGCTGGCGGCAGGGTGCTCCGACGGCAGGCCCGCAAGGTCCATGCCGTCGAGAGCCAGGGCCATCCGCGCCGGAAGGGCCCAGTCGGCGAGGTCGAGGTCATCGCCGAGGGCAATGCCGGCCTCGATCCGCGCCAGCCGCGCCAGCCCCTCGCTCACCCCCATCAGGTGGCCTACCGACAGGCCGGCGCCGTCTCCCGTCTCCTGGGACAAGAGGCCCACACGGCCGGTGACCGAGACTGAGCCCGAGGTCGGCCGCAGCTCGCCGGCGAGGATGGAAAGAAGGCTCGACTTGCCCGTCCCGTTGCGTCCGGTCACGGCGATCCTACCGGGTCCTGCGGACAGGCTCAGGTCCTCGAACAGCCGTCGCCCGTCAGGCGCGGTGTAGCTGAGGGCGTCGAGGGTGAAGGTGGGAAGCGGCATGGAAGGCCCCGGTCAGGAGAGGGTCGCAGGCGAAGGCGGCTTTCCTGGGGTTTTCCATGGCGGGTCTCCGGAGTTGGACCGGACTGAGGGTGCGCCTGCGGGCGGGGAGGGTCAACCCGCCTTGGCCTGGCGCCATGGCTCCCCCAGGGGGGCTTTCGGAGACGCCGGCTAACGGGTTCAACTGCGACTCAGGAGACCCCCTCCGTCCCGCTTCGCGGTCCACCTCCCCCTGGGGGGAGGAATTACAGCGCCAATTGCTCCCCCTTTCCCCCGCCGGCGGGAGGGTTAGAATGGGCCCCGGCCGGTCGCCGGCGACCCCGGGGCTTTTCCGCTCCGGGGTTTTATCGTACACTGTAAACATTCAGGTCTCAGAACAGGAATTCGCCCGTGGCCCTGCCTCCCATTCTTTCCCAGCGCCTGCGCCTGCCCGTCATCGCCTCGCCGCTGTTCATCATTTCCGGTCCCGACCTGGTCATCGCCCAGTGCAAGGCGGGCATTGTCGGCTCCTTCCCCTCGCTGAACGCCCGGCCGATCAGCCAGCTGGACGAGTGGCTGGCCCGGATCACCGAGGAGCTGGCTGACTGGGACCGCAAGAATCCCGACCGGCCCTCCGCCCCCTTCGCCGTGAACCAGATCGTCCACAAGACGAACAACCGGCTCGATGAGGATGTGGCCCTCTGCAAGAAGTACAAGGTTCCCCTGGTCATCACCTCGCTGGGCGCCAACCCGGAGATGAACGCCGAAATCCACTCCTGGGGCGGGGTGATCCTGCACGACGTGATCAACGACAAGTTCGCCCGCAAGGCGATCGAGAAGGGCGCCGACGGCCTGATCCCCGTGGCGGCGGGCGCAGGCGGCCATGCGGGCGGCCTGTCGCCCTTCGCTCTGATGCAGGAGCTGCGCCAGTGGTTCGACGGGCCCATCGCCCTGTCGGGCTCCATCGCCTGCGGGCGCTCCATCCTAGCCGCCCAGGCCATGGGCGCGGACCTGGCCTATGTGGGCTCGGCCTTCATCGCCACGAAGGAGGCCAACGCCGTCCAGGGCTACAAGGACATGATCGTCGAGAGCTCGGGCGAGGACATCGTCTACTCGAACCTCTTCACCGGCGTGCACGGCAACTATCTGCGGCCCTCCATCGAGCGGGCGGGCCTGGACCCGAACAACCTGCCCGAGGCCGACCCCTCGAAGATGAACTTCGGCTCGGGCGGCAACACCGAAGCCAAGGCCTGGAAGGACATCTGGGGCTGCGGCCAGGGCATTGGCGTGCTCAAGGACATCCCGTCCGCCGGCGAGTTCGTCGACCGGCTGGCGGCGGAGTACGAGGCGGCCAAGGCCGAACTGGCCGCCAAGACGGCCCTGACCTCGGGGCGGCGTCTGGAGACGGTCTGAGCCGCCGGACTGATTTGTGAACGGGGGGGCGGGGCGCAGGCTCCGCCCCCTTTTTCATGCCCGCGCCCGGCGCCGGGCCCGACTTCAGGTCACTCCTGGGCGCCGTCGAGGGCGTCCAGGACCCTTCGGGCTGAGGCCGCGATCCGCGACAGGCGACGGGCGGCGAGGGCGAGGTCCTGGACGGCGCGCCGGGCTCGGCGCGTGTTCAGGTCCCCCGCCGCCGCCGGAAGGCCGGAGACGAGGGCGACAGCTTCACCGGACAGGCTTTCCAGCCGTCCCGCCGGACTGCGCCGCCTGGCCCGGCGGCTGGCGAGGCGTCGGCGGGCGGCGGCGAGGATCTGGCGCTCGCTGCGCGGCGGGATGCGGCGCGGGTCAAAGCCCGAGAGGCAGGCGCCCTGGCGCCGGGCCATGGCCTCGGACCAGGCCTGTTCGAAGGCGGCGTCGATCCGGCGTTCGATGGCCAGGCAATCGCCCAGCTCGCCGGGCGGGTCAGGAGAAAGGGTCATGGCGGGACTGTATCAAAAATACAGTCATACGCCAGTTTCGGCGGGGATTTTCCGGCCTAGCCGCCCTGGATCAGGATGCGCCGCGCCTGCCAGGGCGGGACGATGGCGGTGATGTGGGCGGCCCAGCGCAGCCGCGCGTCCCGGCGCGTGGGGCCGGCGACGCTCTCCAGGTCGTATCGCCCGGGTGAGGCGCCGCGCAGCAGCCGCTTGACCAGGACCTCGCCGGTATCGAGTTCGACCACGACGACCTGGCCCAGCATGTCGGGGCTGGGCGGGGTGCGCTGGTCCTCGAAATAGATGAGGGCGCCGTCGTCTGCGAGGCCGCGCATGGAGTGGCCGGTCACGCGCAGGGCCACGGCGCGCTCCGTTCCACCGGGGGGAAGGGGGGCGAACTCCGGCGGGGCCTGACCGCCGGCGAGCAGGACCTCGCCGCCTGGATCGGCGCCGACGCGCCCGATGACCGCCGCCTGAGGCGAAGACCCGGCCCCGCCGCCGGACGGGGGGCTCTGGGCGTCGTAGAGCCATTCCGGCCGGACGCCGAAGGCGGCGGCGTACTCGCGGGCGCGCCGCCAGGAATAGGGGGCGTTGCCGTTCTCGTTGGAGGCGTAGGTGTTGCGGTTCCAGCCATGCGTCTCGGCCGCCGCGGCGGCGGTCTCGAAGCCCGCGGCGAGGCGGGCCTGGCGCAGGCGGGCGGCGCGGTCGTCCATGCCGGGACCCTAGCGATCCCCATGTGTATGTAAACTACAAAAATTGTTTGCGTGTTCACTGTATGTTCCATACGTTTTCCGCCATGAACCAGACCCGAACCCCCCGGCCCGGCGATATCCACGATTACGCCGCCCTACGTCAGAGCGGGACGCACCCTGAACGCGCCCGCGTCGAACTCGACCTCCGCCCCGGCCAGGCCCGACGGCTGGAGCGGGTCTTCCGGGCCCGGTCCCTCAGGGGCGAGGGGGACCGGCAGCTGCCCAAGTTCGCCCACCACGACCGGCATGTCCGCGCCGTGATGGCCCAAGGGGGCTTCTGGGCCCTCTCCGAGCGCCGGATTGGCCGGGACGGGGTGGCTGTCTGCCTGCCTCTGAGGCCGCCCGGCGCAGGGGCGCGCCGGTGAGCGCGACGGACCCCACGCGCCCCGCCCAGGAGGTGGTCGCCGCCGCCCTGCGCGAACGCAGCCCGGCCTGCAGGGGCCTGTTCCTGCGCCAGCTCATGGCCCACGCCCTGGCCGGCCTGACCCTGCTGGAGGGCGCGGACGCGGCGAGCGAGGCCGCCTACCGGCTGGCCGATGCGGCCGCCTGTTCCAGGAGGAAGACATGAACGCCCGCAAAGCGCCTGAGCGAGCCGCCCCGGTCCGCCGGCAGACCGGCCTTGAGTCCCTGCAGAGGCGGGGCCGGATCAGCCGCAGCCAGAGGGCGGCCGGCGAGGCCTATGGCGCGGTCTGGCGGCGATCGCGGACGGCGGGATCGATCCCGTCCTCCCTCGCCCGGGCCGCAGAACCCCTGTCGGGCGCCCGCCTCGCTCCTGATCCGGGCCTGGCCCTCACGGCGGCGGAGGCCCGTTTGCGGGCGCGCCATCATCTGGCCGCCCTGCGCCGGCGGCTGAAGGATCATCCGACCCTGGTGGCCGCCTGCGACCGGATCTGTGGCCAGGAGCTGACGCCCCGGGAGGCGGCGGGCGGCGACCGGGAGGCCGGCCGGCTGGAGGCCGTGCTGGCCATCGCCCTGGACCTGCTGCTGCGGGATTGAGGGGCGGAGCGGAAACCCCCTCCGTCCCGCTTCGCGGTCCACCTCCCCCTCAAGAGGTGGAGGAATTGGAGCGGTGAATTGCTCCTCTGCGGGGGAGCTGTCGGCGAAGCCGACTGAGGGGGCGCTGCGGCCTCTCGGAAGACGCCCTCCGTCCTGCTGCGCGGTCCACCTCCCCCTCAAGAGGTGGAGGAATTGGAGCGGTGAAGCCGATTGAGGGGCTTGCTGACGCCTTCCCGTCCCGCCGAGCGGGCCAGGCGCCTCTTGAGGGAGGAATTGGAGGGCGGAATTTTTTGGCGCCTCGCGACCCCTGGGGTAGGATGCAGGTCTGATCCGGGGCTGCGCCTGCGGTCCGGGAACCTGACCCTCCGGGACATTCATCACCATGACCACGACGGCGACCGACGCCGGCGCGCCGGGAGGCTATTCCCGCGCGCTCGGCCTGGAAATCTGTGACCGCACGGCGGCGGGCGGCGCGCCCCGGACCCTGAGGCGCTCGCCCCTGAATGTGCTCCAGCGCGACCTGCGGGCCTGGCTGGACGGCGATCCCGAGTTCGCCGCCCTGTTCGGCCTGGCCTGCGCCGCAGGGGTGACGCCCCAGCGCTACAGCCTGTCCCGGGCCGCCGAATTCTGCCGGCGGGTGGCGGACGGGGCCATGGTCAGCGAGGCCTGCGGTCAGGCGGGCATGCCCTCGCTGGCGACGGTGCAGTGGTGGACGCAGAGACGGCCCGAGTTCGCGGCCATGCTGGCGGCGGCCCTGGACGCCCAGTCGCGCCGGCTGGCCGACGAGGTGACGGCCATCGCCGACGCGGCGAGCCCGGAGACCCTGCAGATCTCGCGCATGCGCATCGCCGCCCGCCAGTGGCTGGCCGCGCGCCTGTCCAAGGAGATCGCGGCGGCGCCCGGCCGGGCCACGGCGGGGGCCGGCGAGACCGACGGCTGGCCCGCCGGCCTGGTGGTGGAGGCGGCGGAGTTCTGATGAGGATCCCGACGACCTGGACCCCGCGCCCCTACCAGCTGGACCTGTGGCGGTACCTGCAGGGCGGGGGCCTGCGGGCCGACGTGGCCGCCCACCGCCGCTGGGGCAAGGACGAGGTGGCCCTGCACTGGACGGCGAGCCGGATGGTCACCCGGCCCGGGGTCTACTGGCACATGCTGCCCGAGGCCGCCCACGCCCGGAAGGCGATCTGGGAGGCGGTGAACCCGCACACCGGCCGGCGGCGGATCGACGAGGCCTTCCCCAGGGCCCTGCGCGCCTCGACCCGGGGCGGGGACATGCGGATCGAGCTGAAGAACGGGTCGGTCTGGCAGGTGGCGGGCTCGGACAATTACGACCGGCTGGTGGGCGCCTCGCCCCTGGGGGTGGTGTTCTCGGAGTGGGCCCTGGCCAAGCCGGAGGCCTGGACCTACCTGCGGCCGATCCTGGCGGAGAACGGCGGCTGGGCCCTGTTCCTGTGGACGCCCCGGGGCCGCAACCACGCGGTGCGGGCCTTCGAGAGCCGCAGCCGGGACCCGGCCTGGTTCACCCTGAAGTCGCCCGCCACCCACACCGACGTCTTCACCGCCGAGCAGCTGGCACGGGAGGAGGCGGACCTGGTGGCGGAGACCGGTTCGGCGGAGGAGGGGCGGGCCCGGTTCGCCACGGAGTACCTGGTGGCCTTCGACGCCCCGGCGCCTGGCGCCTATTACGGCGCGGTGCTGGCGGAGGCGGAGAAGGCCGGGCGGATCATGGCCGTGCCGCACGATCCGTCCCTGAAGGTCGACACGGCCTGGGACCTGGGCATCGACGACGCCACGGCCATCTGGTTCCTGCAGGAGGCCGGCCGAGAGGTGCGGGTGATCGACTATTTCGAGGCCTCGGGGGAGGGGCTGCAGGCCATTGTCCGCCAGGCCCTGGCCGACCGGCCCTTCGTCTATGGCCGCCACTACCTGCCGCACGACGTGAAGGTGCGCGAGCTGGGGGCGAACGGACGCTCGCGCCTGGAGACCCTGGCGGGGCTGGGGGTGAGCCCCATCGAGGTCACGCCCGCCGCCGCACCGGAGGACCGGATCCACGCCCTGCGGCAGATGATCCCCATGGCGGTGTTCGACGCCGCCCGCTGCGCCACGGGGCTGGACCGGCTGAGGGCCTATCGCAAGCGCTGGAGCGGCGCCCTGCACGCCTGGTCGGGGCCCCTGCACGACGGGGCGAGCCACGCGGCCGACGCCCTGGGGCTCTACGCCCTGAACCGGCGGGGCGGGAGCGCGGTGAAGCGCCCGGCCCGCCGGCGCGAACATCAACTGGACTGGATGGCCTGAGGACATGGACATGGACGACGAGACGAGCCCGGCGGACGAGCGGATCCTGGCGCAGGCGCGGGCGGACTTCGCCCGGGCGCGGGAGGCGGGCCGGGAGGACCGGCAGGCCGCCGCCGAGGACCTGCGCTTCGCCCGGCTGGGCGAGCAGTGGCCCGAGGCCATCCGCCGGGCGCGGGAGCAGGAGGGGCGGCCCTGCCTGACCCTGAACCGGCTCCCGGCCTTCATCCGCCAGGTGGTGAACGAGGCCCGGCAGAACCGGCCGGCCATCACCTGCCATCCGGTGGACTCCGCCGCCGACCCGGCGACGGCGGAGGTGCTGAACGGCCTGATCCGCAATATCGAGCAGTCGTCCGACGCCGACGTGGCCTATGACACGGCCCTGGACTTCGCCGTGACCTGCGGCTTCGGCGTGCTGCGCATCGTCGCGCGGCCGTCGGAGGGCGGGAGCGAGGACCTGGACCTGGCCATCGAGCGGGTGGCCGACCCCTTCAGCGTCTGGGGCGACCCGGACTCCCTGGCGGCGGACTCCTCGGACTGGGACGTGGCCTTCGTGACCCGCCAGATGGACCGGCGGGCCTTCGCCGCCCGCTGGCCGGACGCCGAGGCGGTAGACTTCGAGGACGAGGACCCGGCGGGCGCCGGCGGCCCGCGCCGGGAGGCCGGGGGACAGGTGCGGCTGGTGGAGTTCTGGCGGCGGGAGGCGGTGGAGCGGAGCCTGATCACCCTGACCGACGGCCAGGAGATGGAGGCGGAGGTCTTCGAGGCGCGCCGGCCCTTCCTGGAGGCGGCGGGGCTGGCGCCCGCAGGGCCGCCCCGGACCGCGCCGGGGGTGCGGGTGGTGCAACGGATCCTGTCGGGCGCGGCGGTGCTGGAGACGGTGGACTGGCCGGGCCGGTTCATCCCCCTGGTCCCGGTCTATGGCGAGGAGATCCGGGTCGATGGCCGGCGGCGGCTGAGGGGCCTGGTGCGCGACGCCCGGGACGCCCAGCGCATGTTCAACTACTGGCGGACGACCTCGACGGAGCTGGTGGCCCTGGCGCCCAAGGCGCCCTTCATCGGCCGCAAGGGCGCCTTCGACACCGACCAGGCCAAGTGGGCGAGCGCCAACAGCCAGACCCACGCCTTCATCGAGTATGACGGCCCCGAGCCGCCGCAGCGCCAGCCGTTTGCGGGCGTTCCCGCCGGGGCCCTGCAGGAGGCGCTGAACGCCGCCGACGACCTGAAGTCGATCATGGGCCTGCATGACGCCAGCCTGGGGGCGCGGTCGAACGAGACCTCCGGCAAGGCCATCCTGGCCCGGCAGCGGGAGGGGGATGTCTCGACCTTCCACTATATTGACAACCTGTCGCGGGCGATCCGACACGCCGGGCGGGTGCTGATCGACCTGATCCCGAGGGTGTACTCGACCCAGAGGATGGTGCGGATCCTGGGACCGGACGGGGCGCCGGCCCTGGTGCAGGTGAACGGGGCCGAGGGCGGCGGGGGCCGGGTCTTCGACCTCGGCGTCGGCCGCTATGACCTGACGGTGAGGGCCGGACCCTCCTTCGCCTCGCGCCGGGAGGAGGCGGCCAGCCAGATGATCGAGCTGATCCGGGCCTATCCCCCGGCGGCCCCGCTGATCGGCGACCTGCTGGCCCGGAACCTGGACTGGCCGGGGGCGGACGAGGTGGCGCGGAGGCTGGCGCGGGCGAACGGCGGGGGGTGAGGGCGTCAGCCCAGCAGTTCAGTGACCAGGGCGGGGCGGCGGTCGATCAGGGCCAGGAGGACGCGGGCGGGCCCGGTGGGGCGGCGGCGGCCATGCTCCCAGTTCAGGAGGGTGGCCCGGGGCACGCCGATGCTGCGGGCGAAGGCGCCCTGGGACAGGCCGGTGCGGGCGCGGATCGCCGCAACGTCGACCTCTGCGGGAACCTCGACCTGGCGGACGGCCGCAGGGGTGGTTTCGCCGCGCCGGAAGGCGAGGGCTTCCTCGAGGCCGCGGATCAGGCTGTCAGCTTGGGTCATTGGGGAGTTCGCGCTCGTGTTGCTGAAAGGCGTGAGCGTCGGCATGTGATGCGCCCTTGGTGTATACGTCAATGGCGTATAACCCGCTCTGATCTCGTGACACCTTTGACCCCCTCCGTCCCGCTTCGCGGTCCACCTCCCCCTGAAGAGGGGGAGGAATTACAATGGCTTAATTGCTCCCCCTCCCAGGGGGAGCTCCCCGCGAAGCGGGGTGAGGGGGTCAATCCACCTTGCCGAGCCTCGTCCGCGCCGCCGTGCGGACCATGCCGAGGGCGGCGTCGAGGTCTTCCAGGACGAGGCCGGCGCGGAGCCTCAGGGTCTCGATCCCCTGGCTGGCGAGCCACCGGTCCCGCGCCGCGTCGCGCTCCGGCCGATCCGCCGCGCCGTGGCTGTAGCCGTCCACCTCGATGCAGAGGCGCGCCTGCGCGCAGTAGAAGTCGAGGACGTAGGGGCCGAGCGGGTGCTGTTTGCGGAAGTGAAGACCTTCCTGCCGGCGGGCCTTGAGGGCCTTCCAGAGGAGGCCTTCGGGGAGGGTCAGGGCCTGGCGAAGGCGTCGGGCCAGGATGCGGGTTTCGGGGGCGGCAGCCATGGGGTGGTCCGGGGAGGGCTGGGTTTCGGCAGCTTCCGCGGGGAACAGGGCGAATTTGAGCCGAAGACCCCCTCCGGCCCGCATGCGCGGGCCACCTCCCCCTCGAGAGGGGGAGGAATTAAGATGTTCTTTTTTTGTTCTCGTCGCGCGGTTGTGGCAGGATGTTTCCAGGATGGAGGATTGCGGATGACGGACGAGATCCTGGATGAGGGTGTGGACGAGGTCGTGGACCTGGCCGAGGAGGTGATCGAGGAGACGCCCGAGGCCGAAGCCGCCGAGGTCGAAGACGACCGCTCGGACTGGAGCGAGATCGAGGTGGATGGGGAGGTCTGGCTGGCGCCGCCGGCGCTGAAGTCGGCGTTTCTCCGGCAGGCGGACTATACCCGCAAGACCCAGGAGCTGGCCGAGCACAGGCGGCGGCTGGAGGCCGAGCGGGCGGCGTCGGAGGCGCATGTGGCGGGCCGGGCGCGGCTGCACCTGATGGACGAGCAGGCCCAGGCCCTGGACGGGCTGGACTGGCCGGCCCTGGAGGCGGCGGACCCGGAGCGGGCCCGGGCCCTGCGCGAGCGCCGGCGGGGCCTGGCCGAGACCCGCGAGCGCCTGGCCTTCGACCTGGCGCGGCAGGAACACGAGACCCGGCTGGCGGAGGAGGCCGCGGAGGCCGAGGCGGTGCGGGCGACGGGCCGGGCCCTGGCCGGGCAGATCGAGGGCTGGTCGCCGGCCCTGGCGGCAGAGCTGGCGGAGTACGCCCGGGGCTTTGGCGTGGAGGCCGAGGAGCTGGGCCAGATCAACGACCCGCGCCTGTGGCGGATCCTGCACCGGGCCCACCTGGGCGAGACCCTGGCCCGGCGACTGGCCGAGGCCGATCGGCGGGCGGGACGGCCGAAGGTGCGCCCCGCCGCCGACCCGGGGCGGCCCGGCGGCGGCGTCCCGGGCCTGGACGACCGGATGGAGACGGTCGACTGGATGCGCCGGCGCAACGCCGCCACCCTACGCGAGCATCGCCGCCCAAGACCCTGAACGGGCGAGATATTCCGGCGTCGAGCAGGCCCTTCCTGAAGGGACCTCGCGCCGCCCCCCGGCGCCCCGGCGCGGACCTGGAGACCTCCAGCACCGCCGCCCCGGAGCGCCTGAACGACCTGAACCCTGAACGCAAACCCCCGCCGGGCGCCGCCCGGAAAGGATGAGACATGCCCAACTCGCTTTTGACGGCCGCCACGGTCACCCGTGAGGCCCTCCGCGTCGACTGAGGCGCCTTCGCGGGGCGACCCGCGTCGAAGAACGATGTGAATTCGGTGGACTCCTAAACGCCGCCCGGGCCCGGACACCCCCTCCCGCGGGCCGCAAGGCGCATGGACACACCGAGCCAAGCCCGGCCCCGCGCGACGGGGGCGGGAAGGTGTAACGACTATCCCGCAAGGGAGTAGGGCCAAGCGGCCCGAAGCGCATCGCACCCGCCCTGTCCACCGGGCGGCGCGGGTGATGAGATAGTCTGCTCTGCGGCGGAAACCCGCAGCGGCCCGAAAGGGCGGCCCCGGCCCAGCGACCCGGGGTGAACACACAGGCCTGCACCAGAAACTGAACTTCGTCGGCACCATCTCACGGGAGTACGACGACCGCTTCGCCCGGCAGGGCGCCAAGATCGGCGATACGCTGAAGGTGCGCCTGCCCAACCAGTACGCCGTGCGCAACGGCCCGGCCCTGGCGACGCAGGACACCAACGAGACCAGCGTGGAGCTGAAGGTCCAGACCCAGAAGGGGGTGGACCTGAACTTCACCAGCATCGACCTGACCATGGGGCTGGACGACTTTTCCGACCGGGTCCTGGAGCCGGCCATGAGCGTGCTGGCGGCCTCCATCGAGGCCGACGCCATGCTGATGTACCAGGACGTGTCCAACCAGGTGAACAGCCACGGCCAGCCGGCCACCTTCCAGAGGGTGCTGCAGGGCCGGAAGATCCTGGTGGACAACCTGGCGCCCCTGGGTGGCCGCACGGCCAACCTGAACACCCAGGACAATATGGACCTGGTGGATGCGCTCAAGGGCCTGTTCAACGACTCCGACGCCCTCTCCAAGCAGTACCGCGAGGGCTATATGGGCCGGACCGCCGGGTTCGACTTCATGGAGAACACCCTCTGGCCGGCGCACCTGCGCGGCGGCGGGGCCGGCTATGCGACCAACACCCTGCCGACGGTGCTGCCCGTCTCGCCCAACCCGGTGAACGCCATCACGGTGGCGACAGGGACGGGAAGCCTGGCCAAGGGCGACGTGATCACCATCACCGGGGTGATGCGGGTGCACCCGGAGACCAAGGCCAACACCGGGGTCCCGCAGCAGTTCGTGGTGACCCAGGCCCATCCGGGCGGGGCGGGCGTGGTGCAGATCTCGCCGGCCATCATCACCGCCGGGCCGATGCAGACCGTGACCCTGGCCACCACCAATGCGGCGGCGGGGATCCAGGTGGCGGGCGTGGCCAACACCGCCCACGGCCTGTCGATGCTGTATCACAAGAGCGCCTTCGCCTTTGCGACGGCGGACCTGGTGATGCCCCGGGGCGTCGACTTCGCCGCCCGGCAGGTGTTCGACGGGATCTCGATGCGGATCGTGCGCCAGTACGACATCAACAGCGACAGGTTCCCCTGCCGCCTCGACGTCCTCTACGGCTATCGCACCCTGCGCCCGCAGCTGGCCTGCCGCCTGGCCTGCAACTGAGGCTGACGGCCCTCCCGCCCCCGGACGCGATCCGGGGGCGGCGAGGCGTCCTTCCTTCCAGACCTGACAGAGGAGACCCCCGCATGGGGCTAGCGACCTATGACGACCTGAAGGCCGCCGTGGCCGACTGGCTGGACCGCGAGGACCTGGCCGGGCGCACCGGGGACTTCATCACCCTGGCCGAGGCGCGGCTGAACCGGCTGATGGGCTTTTCGGCCCTGACGGCGCGGGCGGAGCTGGAGGCGGCGCCCGGACAGGCCGAACTGGCCGGGCCGGAGGACCTGCGCGACGTCCTGGCCCTGAGACGCCCGGACGGGACGGCGAGGAGCCATCGCCTGCAGGGCGGCCGAATCCGGCTGGTCCCGCCGCCGGAGGCGCCCGAGCGGCTGGTGCTGGACTACCGCGCCCGGCCGCGGCTCTCGGAGGCCGCCCCGACCAATGCGGTGCTGGCCGAGCACCCGGACCTCTACCTGTTCGGCGCCCTGGCCGAGGCCGCCCCCTTCCTGCGGGACGGGGAGATGCTGGCCGTCTTCGCCGCCCGGCTGGACGCGGCCCTGACCGAGGCGCGGATGCGCGAGGCGCGCCTGAACGCCCCGGCGGCCCGGCGCCCGGACCCGGCCCTGGCGCCGGAGTCGCGGCCATGATCCCCGCCGATCCGGGCCCGGCGGCTCCCGAGGCCCTGCGGCCGCTCCTGTCGGCCATGCTGGACGCCCTGAGGGCCCTGGAGGCGCCGGCCGCCCCCATGCCGGCGGCGACCTGCCGGCGCGCCGACCTGCCCCCCGCCGCGGCCTGGCCCTGGCGGATGATCCTGGTCCGGGACCTGGGGGTCCTGGCCCATTCCGACGGCGTCCGCTGGATCCGTCACGACACCGGAGAGGAGATCTGAATGCCTTCCGCCGCCACGCCGAGCCTGCGCCTGGAGATGCAGGCCGCCGGCGAGAACCTGAACACCTGGGGCGCGCCCAAGCTGAACACGGTGATCGCCCTGATCGACTTCGCCATCGCCGGATGGACCACCCTGGCCCTGACCGGGAACGCCGTGCTGTCCAGCGCCAACTTCGCCCCCGACCAGGCCCGCTCGGCCATGCTGAGGTTCACGGGGGCGGGCGGCTGCACCGTGACCCTGCCCTCGGTGAGCAAGCGCTATGACGTGGTCAACGCCACCGCCGGGACCCTGACCCTGACCACCGGGGCGGGACAGGCGGCGGTGCTGGGCCCGGGGGACGCCGGGCCGGTGCTGTGCGACGGGGTCAATGTGCTGGGCGCGCAGATCGCCGGCCGGACCCTGAAGGCCTATGTCGACGCCCAGGCCTGGGCCGCCCAGGCGGGAAACCTGCCCGGCCAGGAGGGGGCGGCGGGACTGCCCCTGGTGACCGACGGCCAGGTCCCCCGCTGGGCGCCCCTGAGCGCCTCGGCGATCTCCGACTTCGACCGCGCTGCGGCGCAGGCGGCCCTGGGCCTGTCCCTGGCCATGGCCGCCGCCCTCTGATTCCCCCCTCATTCCGGAGATTTTCCATGCCCGTGACCCCCAATTCCATCATCACCCCCCAGACCCCGCGCTCGGCCTCCGGCGTGGCGAGCCTGGCCAACACCGCCTATGGCGACGCCCCGGCGGGGGCGGCCCTGATCTTCGCCGCCGGCCCCAACGGGGCGCGGGTGACGCGGGTGACCGCCGTGACCCGGGCCAGCCTGACGGCCACCGAATGCCAGCTGTTCCGCGACCATGACGGGACGGGGACGGTGAAGCGCTTCTTCGCCAGCCGGCTCATGCCCGCCGTGACCGTCTCGCCCTCCACGGCCCAGGCGGCGGTGGACTTCGGCTATTCCGACGGCGCCCCCCTGCTGCTGGGGGCGGGGGAGAAGCTCTACGGCGCCATCGGCCAGGCCCAGACGGGCGTGGTCTTCTGCGTCGAAGGGGCGGACTACTGATGCGCGGCGCGCCGGGACTGATCCGCCCGCCCGGCCTCATCGCCCCGCCGGGCCTGCAGGGCCTGGCTGGCCCGGGGCGCAGACGCCGGGGCGGCGTGCGCGTGGACTACCTCGTCGTGGGGGGCGGGGGTGGGGGTGGGGGGGACTGGTTCGGTCCATCGGGAGGGGGGGGTGGTGGCGGAGTGATCTTTGCTCAAGACCAGGGTCTTGCTCCGGGCAGGTATCGCATTGCTGTGGGCACTGGCGGTCGCGGGGGTAATGCGGCGCAGTTCGGCCGAGGCGAGGTCGGCGGCCACTCTTCCATCGGTGATATCATTGTCGCGCTCGGCGGTGGTGGCGGCGGGAGTTCCCAAGCGCCACCCGGCGGGGAAGTGGCCTCTGGAGGCGGTGGGTACGCCAACGCATGGAGCCGCAACGAAGTGCAGGGAGGTGGGCCCGCAACTAATGGAAACAAGGGCGGAGATGCGCGTCTTGCCGCCGGTGGCGGAAGCTCCGGCGGTGGTGGAGGCGCGACCCAACCCGGGCAAGATGGACAAGGAACGGTCAGCGGGAATGGCGGTATCGGACGCCAGTGCTCAATCACTGGCGAACTCATCATTTATGGCTCTGGCGGAGGCGGTGGAAACAACCCGTCGACAGGCGGGACCGGTGCCGGACGAGGTGGCGACGGTGCAGGCGATGGTACCATACACGGGCATGGTCGCGACGCAGCGGTTGGCCGCGGCGGCGGCGGCGGTGGCGGAGGTTACGGAGCTATGGGGGGCAGCGGAGGTGACGGAGTCGTTGTCATCAGGGTCAGTTCCCCTGAAGTTAGCTGGACTGGCGCTGAAGCTATTGAAGGTCCAGGCTATCGGACGCTCGTGTTCCGATCTTCTGGTTGGGTGGAAATCGTCTAGTTGCCGATCTTCCGAGCGTACAACTGCCCAATCGGAGCTCCGAAGAATATCGACATCTTCCGTTGAAAAATATTCAGGAAGGCGTCGATCGCTGGTTTCGGCATTTTGAGCACATCTTGGAATCCAGGTTTGTCCATGGTCCAAAGGTAGTCGTCGAAAATCATTACTCCGCCTACCTTGAGGAGCTGGAATGACATGACTGCGTCTGTGAGGACATCGGGTGCTTGATGTGATCCATCGATGTAAATCAGATCAAAGTATCCGTGCTTTCCGGATGCCATGATTTCAGGTAGGCCATAGTTGGAATACTTCTTGATCTTGAATACCGACGCTTCTTTCGGCGATCTGGAACGAGCAACGGAAACATTATGGTCAAATCGACGCTCAACTTCAGACATCTGTGTCTCAATCTGACCGCCTTTCTGATGTTCGATACCTCCTTCCCATGTATCTACGCAATATACCTCGATATCTGATTGAGAGTGTTCAGTGCACATCTCGATGATCCAGCAGGTTGAGCGACCCTCGAATGATCCAATTTCAAGAATCTTGGTCGGTTTGTCCTTGCTGATGATCTGACGCCATACGGGGACATTCTGGCTGAACCAGTCACGGGTAAACTCATACTGAGGGCCGGTGTCCTGTGCCTGCTCGGTCATGTCCGCGCCTCTCTTTGCCATCGCCCTGCCCCCTCGTGGGTCAGGTGTTTCGAATAGCTTGACCCTTCCCACTGCGCAAACCCGCGGGAGCCTTCACCATGCGTTTCACACTCGACCCGCCGCCGGGGCTGGCGGCGGATGACACTTCGTTTGCGGCGGCGGGGCGGTGGGCGGACGGGTCCAACATCCGGTTCTGGCGGGGGCGGCCGCAGGTGATCGGGGGCTGGGAGCGACTGCATCCGGGGCGGCTGGACGGGCCGTGCCGGGGGCTGCTGGCCTGGAGCGACCTGTCGGGCGGGCTGATCCTGGCCTTTGGCGGGCCCCGGCGGCTGGAGATCTGGCGCGGCGGGGAGCTGGCCGATGCGACGCCGCAGGGCCTGGCCCCCGGGGCGGCGGACGGCTCGGGCGGGCGGGGATACGGCACGGGCGCCTGGGGGGCGGGGGCCTGGTCGGAACCCTCGGACGGGGAGCTCGCGCCGCGGACCTGGTCGCTGGCGGCCTGGGGCGAAAGCCTGCTTGCGGCGCCCCGGGACGGAGGGCTCTACCAGTGGTCGCCGGGGCCGGGCGGGCGGGCGCAGCCGGTCTCCGGGGCGCCGGCGCGGATGACCGCCATGCTGGTCTCGGCCACGGACCAGGTCTTCGCCCTGGGATGCCAGGAAGAGGTCTCGGGCCGGTTCAACCCCCTGTGCATCCGCCATGGGGGCGTGCGGCGGCTGGACCAGTGGACGACGGCGCCGGACACCACGTCGCGGGAATACGTGCTGCCCGGCGGCGGGCGGATCGTGGGCGGGCGGACCCTGGGGCCGCACCTGCTGGTCTGGACGACCCACGCCCTGTTCCTGGGGGTGTTCACGGGCAGTCCCGGCCAGCCCTGGCGGTTTGACCGGGTGGGGCAGGCCTGCGGCCTGATCGGACCCAATGCGGCGACGGTGAGCGGGCAGGCGGCCTATTGGCTGGGCCCGGACCTGCAGGCCTGGCGCTACGCCCTGGGCGGGGCGCCGGAGCCGCTGAGCTGCCCCCTGCGGGCGGACCTGGCCGAGAGCCTGGCGGCGGGGCAGGGGGAGAAGGTGTTCGCCTCGACCCTGTCGGCCTTGTCCGCGGTGAGGTTCGACTATCCCGACCGGCGGGACGGGGCGGAGAACAGCCGGTGCCTGGTGCTGTCGCTGGCGGACGGGGCCTGGAGCCGGGGGGCGGCGCCGCGCACGGCCATGATCGACGCCGGGCCGGCCGAGCACCCGGTGGCGACGGCGCCGGACGGCTCGATGTTCTGGTGCGAGCGGGGATCGAGCGCGGACGGGGCGCCCTTCGCCTGGTTCCTGGAGAGCGCCGACCAGGTGCTGGACGAGGACCGCACGGCCCTGGTGCGCGGGGTCTGGCCGGACCTGGCGGGACAGCAGGGGCCGGTGGTGCTGGAGGTCTCGGCCCGGCGCACGCCGCAGGGGCCGGCGCGGCTTGCCCCGGCGGCGGCCCTGGCGCCCGGGCAGGCGCGGGCGGACCTGAGGCTGTCGGGGCGGCTCTTCCGGGTGCGGCTGAGCGGAAACGCCTCGCCCACGGCGGGGCGGATCGGGCGGCTGGTGTTTGACCTGGCGCCGGCGGGCGGCCGGTGAGCGAGGGGGCGGATGCGGACCGCGAGGCCCTGGCCCTGGCGCTGAAGGCCCTGGCGGCGGACGCCGGGCCGGCGGACCTGGCCGGGGCGCTGAGGACGGGCCGGGCGCGGCTGTGGATCGGCGAGGGGGCGGTGCTGGCCACCGAGCTGGCGCAGGAGCCGGAGGGGCCCTGCCTGCACGTCTGGCTGGCGGCGGGGCGGCTTTCGGCGGTGCTGGCCCTGAGGCCGGGGCTTGAGGCCTGGGCGCGGGGGGCGGGCTGCCGGCGGATCACCCTGGACGGGCGCAAGGGCTGGGCCCGGGTGCTGGCGCCCTTTGGCTACAGGCAGGCGGGACACGAGATTGAACGGAGACTGTGATGGGAAAGAAGAAGACCAAGACGAGTTCCACAGAGACGAGCCGGACGGTGACGACGCCGATCCGGCCGGACTGGGTGGACGCCCAGGCTCGGGGGCTGAACGAGGCCCTGACCGACCTGGGCCGGCGGGACCCGGCGGCCTCGGTGGCCCCGGTCTCGGACCTGGAGCGTCGGGCCTCGGAGGGGGCCGCCGGCCTGGGGGTCGGCGCGGGATGGGGCGCGGGCGGGACGGACTGGGCCGGGTGGGGGCGTGCGGCGCCGGCGCCGGCGCCGGCCCTGGCGCCGACTGCGCCCGACCTCTCCGGCGCCCGGCTGGACGGCGCGGGCGAGGTTCCCCGGGCGGCGAGTGTGCTGGACAATCTGTCGGCCTACATGACGCCCTTCCGCGACCAGGTGCTGCAGGCGGCCATGGACGACTATGACGCCGAGGCGGGGCGGCGGCGGGCGGCCCAGGACCTGGATCTGGCCGGCCAGGGGGCCTTTGGCGGCTCCGGCGCGGCCCTGACCCGGTCGCTGACCGAGGGCGAGCTGGCGCGGGGTCGCAACAGCCGCCTGGCGGGCCTGCTGGACCAGATGTTCACGCAAGGGGCCAGCCTCTCGGCGGGCGACGCGGACCGGCGCCAGCAGGCCTCGACCTCGGCGGCCCAGCTGGCCCAGGCGCGGGAGATCGAGCGGGCGCGGCTGGCCCAGGAGGGCGGGCTGGAGACGGCGCGGCTGGCCCAGGCCCGGGACCTTGAGACCGCGCGCCTGTCACAGGCCGCCGAGGCGGCGCGGATGCAGGACGCCCTGGCCCGGGCCCAGCTGGGGCAGGAGGGCGAACTGGCGCGCTCCCGGCTCGGGCTGGACGAGGCGGCCAGCCGGCGGGCGGACGCCGAGGCCCAGGCCCGGATCGGGGCGCAGGTGCGGGCGGTGGAGCAGGCGCGGCTGTCGGCGCCCGAGCAGGCCCTGGCCCGGCGGATCGAGATGTTCTCCGGCCTGCCTCTCGGGCTGTTCCAGGGCAGCGAGACGAACAGCCAGGGCCAGAGGAACGGGACCGAGACGACCAGCGGGGCGACCCTGGGGGAGATCACCGACCTGGTGAAGAGCCTGACCGGCTCGCCCCTGTCGCGGCTGTTCCCGACGGGAGGGCGCTGAAATGGCGGAGACGGGAAGCCTGGGCGAGGCCCAGCTCTTCGCCCTGAGGCAGATCAGCGACAACCTGGCGGCCCAGACCCGGCGGCTGGAGGGGCTGGGCGCGAAGGTGGACGACGTGCGCGAGCGGCTGGCGCGGCTGGAGGCGCAGGAGGCGGGGGTGCTGGTGGAGGCCGTGCGGCGCGAGCTGAAATCGGCCCTGTCGCGGATCGACGCCCTGGAGGCGCAGCGCGACCGGGTGGCCGGGGCGGCGGCCTTCTGGACCTGGCTGGGCCGGCACGCGCCCTGGCTGGCGGCGGCCCTGGCGGCCTTCGGCGCGGGCCTGGTCGCGCGGGAGGGCGGACAATGAGCGAGGGCGTTCGGCCGCCGGTGGAGGTGACCTGGCTGTGGCGGCGGATCTTCACCTACCTGGCCAGCCTGGTGAACGCCGGCCTGCTGGCGGCGGTGATCGCGAAGGTGAAGGACCCGCAGGGGCTGGCCACCCTGGGCCTGGCCCTGGTGGCGGCCAATGTGGTGCTGGCGACCCTCTACCTGGCCGGGGCGACGGTGACCGACTGGGCGCGGATCGCCGGGGCGGCCCGGGGCGGGGCGAAGACCGGGGAGGGCGGGTCGTGATCCTGGCGAGCCCGAACGGCTGGAGGCTGGCGCTCGGCCTGGCGGCGGCGCTGTTCCTCGCCCTGGCGGCGGGGCGGCTCTGGGAGGCGGGGCGACGGGCGGGGGCCGCGCCCCTGCTGGCCGAGGCTGCGGCCCTGCGCGCCGAGGCGTCGCGATCGGCCCTGGAGGCGGAAGGGGCGCGGGGCCAGCTGGCCCGGGCCGAGGCCGCCTCCCGGGCGGCCCTGAGACTGGAAACCGAGACCCGGGCGCGGATCGACGCCCTCAACCGACTGGAGGATGCCGATGCGCCGCTGGATCCTGACCGCCTTCTTGAGCTGCGCCGGGCTGACCGGGGCCTGTGCGACGCGTCCCCCGGCCTCGCCTGCAGCCCTGCCGCAGCTGACGCCTCCGCCGGCGGCGACGGCGCCGTGCGAGGTCTACGTCCTGCCGCCGGACGCGACCCGGGCCGACCTTGACGCGGGCTATGTGCGCCGGGGCGCCCAGATCGCCGCCTGCGATGCGGCCCGGCGACTGGCCCTGGAGACCCTGGAGGCCGAGCACGCCCTGGAGGCTGAGGCCCTCAGGCGGGCGGGGCGGGAACGGCGCTGAAGGCGGGGCCGGCGAGGCGCCGGACGTAGGCGGAGATGTCGGCGGGCCAGGCTTCGGTCTCGCAGGTGAAGGCCGCCCCGTCGCCGGCGTAGAGGGCGCGGACGGCGGCCTCCGCCCCCGGGGCGTCGCCCGCCAGGGCCGAGATGACGGCGCAGGCGGCGTCGGCGGCGCGGCGGCGGGCGGCTTCCGGGCTCTCCGGCGCGCGGGCGGCGGCCTCGACCAGCCGGCGCAGGGTGGCGGAGGCGCCGCCCGGCTGGGCGGAGAGCCAGTCCCAGTGCCGGGGCAGGAGGGTGACCTCCCGCGCCGCGACCCCCAGCCGGGGCCGGCCGCGGGCGGGGGCGGCCCGGGACGGGCGCGGCGGCGCGAGGGGCTGAACGGCGCCGGTGTGGTCGCTGAAGACCAGGGGCTCGACGGAGTCGGCGGCGAGGGCGGCGAAGGCGGCGGAAACGACGGTGTCAAGGTCGCCGGAGGCGATCCGGCGGCCGTGGTGGAAGGCGGTGAACTGGTCCTGGGTCATGGCCCGGCTCTAGGGGCGCCTGGCCTGGGAGTCAATATTACCCGGATAAAAAACAGGAGGGCTGGATCACCCCTTCACCGGTCTACGCCCACAAGGCCCGAATTCCTCCACCTCTTGAGTGGGAGGTGGACCGCGAAGCGGGCCGGAGGGGGTTTGCGGAGGGGCCGTTGCACCCCCTCACCCGGCTTCGCCGGGAGCTCCCCCTGATGGGGAGCAATTAAGAGGGTGGAATTCCTCCCCCTCTTGAGGGGGAGGTGGGCCGGGGAGCGGGTCGTTGAGACAGGCTTCCGGCCCTTGCGCAGGGGGAGTGCCCCGGAAGGGGAAATGTCTTACTGGAGGGGGAGGATGGTGCCGCCGGGCAGGATTGAACTGCCGACCTCAGCCTTACCAAGGATGCGCTCTACCACTGAGCTACGGCGGCGAAAGGAGAGGCGCGGGCTATAGCCAAAGCCGCGCCGGACGGGAAGGGGAAAAACGTGACGGCGGGGGAGGGGCGGCTTGACCGGCGGGGTGGAGGGCGGCATCGGGAGCGGGTGAAGACGCCCGGCTCCCCTGGACCCTCTGAGGCTGAGCGGCGCGAGGCCCGGCGGGCCCGGGCCCTGAGGGACAATCTGCGCCGCCGCAAGGCCCCGCCGGCTCCGGCTCCGGCGGACAGCGCCGATCCCCCTTGCGACTCGCGCCCGCCCGGCTAGAAGCGGGCGTGTAGTCCGGAGTTGCAAGACGTGGCCAAGCCGCCCGCCAAGACCGCACCGCTCAAGCTCCTTGCGGAGGACGCCGAGGACCTCGAGGTGGTGGCCGCCGCCCTGCAGGACGCCGTGCTGAAGATCGGGGACATCGCCTGGGAGACGAAGGCCCGGCGGCTCACCCTGACCGTCAACCGCTATCGTTGGGGCGCCCGGGAACCCGAGCGCGTGCGCAGCGCGGTGCAGATGGGCTCAGTCCTCGGGGTGAAGGCTCGTCGCCTGCGACGGAGCGCCTCCGAGGCGGTGGTCCAGCTCCTCACCCTGGCCTTCGAGCCGGGAGAGGCGCCGGGCGGGCGGCTGGTCTTTCGGTTCGCCGGCGACGCGGACCTGGCCGTCGAGGTGGAGTGCATCGACCTGGTGCTCGCCGACATCTCAGAGCCCTGGGCGGCGAAGTCGGAACCCCGGCACGAGGACTGACGCCCCCGGGTGGTTTTGCCCCGAGTGTGGCGCCAGCCCCATGGCCTCGCCGCCGCGCCGGGTCTAGATAGGCGACATGCGCCGCTTCAACTTCCAGGACCCTGACTTCGACGCCCGGTTCGGTGACTTCGCCGACGCCCGGCGGGACACGCCCGAGACGGTGGACTCCGCCGTGCGCGAGGTGCTGGAGGCGGTGCGGGCCCGGG
>NZ_JADCBG010000101.1 GCF_020253645.1 Phenylobacterium sp. | reverse complement strand
TGAGCGGGCCGTCAGCCCGCAGCGAGCAGGGCCGGGTCCACAGGCAGGCGGCGCACCCTCTTGCCGGTCGCCGCGAAGATGGCGTTGCAGAGGGCCGGCGGAGCGGGCGGGAGAGCCGGCTCACCCAACCCTGTCGGCGGGTTGTCAGAGAGCACGAAGTGCACGTCCACCGGCGGGGCCTCGTTGATGCGCATCAGCCGGTAGGTGTCGGAGTTGCCCTGGACGACGGCCCCGTTCTCGAGGGTGATCTCCTGGCTGAGGGCGCCGGACAGGCCATCCAGGACAGAGCCCTGCACCTGCTGGATCGCTCCGGAGGGATTGACGATCTGGCGGCCGACATCGCCTGCGACCCAGACCTTCTCGACCTTGACCTGGCCATCGTCGGCCACGCGCACCTGCGCCACCTGGGCGAAGTACCCCATGTGGCTGAAGTGGAAGGCGACGCCCTGCCCCTGGCGCGGCGCCATCTTGGTCCGCCCCCAGCCGGAGACCTCGGCCACCTTCTTCAGGACACCGCGCATGCGCGCCGCGTCGTAACCATCCCGTCCCGGGGTCCCGACCAGTCCGAAGTCGCCCAGGAGCTTCAGGCGGAAGTCCACCGGGTCGGCGCCGGCGGCGTGGGCCAGTTCGTCGATGAAGCCCTGCACCGCAAACGAAATGGCGTTCGAGCCGGGCGCTCGAAGGGGGCCCGTCGGCACTGAAATCGGGAGTACGGACAGGTTGTACCGGAAGTTGGGCGTGAACCGGGCCGGGAACTCCGTCGCCGCCATGCCCGCCGACCTGCCGGGCTGTCCGTCCCGGGATCCCGGGGTGATGAAGTGATCCTCCCAGGCGACGATCCGGCCCTGGGCGTCGAGGCCCCCCTTGAAGCGGTGCCAGCCCGCCGGGCGGTAGAAGCCATGGCGCATGTCATCTTCGCGGGTCCAGACCAGCTTGACGGGCGCCCCCGCCTCGCGGGCGATCCAGGCCGCCTCGACCATGTACTCGTTGGACAGGCGTCGCCCGAAACCGCCTCCGGCGCGGACAATGTGGACCGTGATGTCTTCGGGCTTCAGGCCAAGGGTCTTGGCCACAAGCTGGCGACCGGGCTCCGGGTTCTGGGTCGGCGCCCAGATCTCCATCTTTCCGTTCTGGAACCGGGCCGTGCAGTTCTGGGGCTCCAGGTTCGCGTGGGAGATGTAGGGGTAAGCGTATTCGGCCTCGATCGTCTTTGAGGCCGACTTCAGCGCGGCGTCGACATCACCGTCATGACGGACGACCTTGTCGGCGGCTGACCGCGCCGAACCCGTCGCCATCTCCTCGAACCGGCGGCTGGACATCTGGCTCGCCTCGGAGGCCTTCCAGCGGGTGTTCAGCTTCTCGCGCCCCTTGAGGGCCCGCCACCAGCTGTCCGCGACGACCGCGACACCCGGCGCAAGCGCCTCAAGGCCGCCGGATCCCTCGACCACGAAGGCCTTCCGGACGCCCTTCATCGCCCGGGCGGCGTCAAGGTCGGCGGACTCCACCCCAGCGCCGAACACCGGCGCCTTCTCGAAGGTGGCGAAGAGCATGCCGGGCAGGACGATGTCGATGCCGAACAAGGGCTTGCCCGTGACGATGGCGGGGGTGTCCACCTGCGGTATGAACCGGCCGATGATCCGGTAGTCCGAAGGGGCCTTCAGCTTCAGGGTCTGGGGATCCGGAGGGGGAAGGGTGGCGGCGGCGGCGGCGAGAGATCCATAGTCCGCAGACCGACCGGAAGCCTTATGGACCACCCGGCCCGGTTCCGTAGCGCAGGTGGACGCGTCCACGCCCCAGGACTTGGCGGCGGCGGCGATCAAAAGGGCCCGGGCCGTGGCGCCGACGCGGCGCAATTCATCCCAGTGGAGGGGGATCGAGAGGGAGCCGCCCGCAAACTGACGACCGAACTGGGCCGGATCGGAAACCGCCTGGAGGGTGCGCACCTTGTCCCAGTCGGCGTCCAGTTCCTCCGCGATGATCATGGGCATGGAGGTCTTCACCCCCTGCCCGACCTCGGGATTCTTGCTGACCACCTCGACCCAGCCGTCCGGCCGGACCGTGACGTAGGTGTTGAGCTTGGCCGAACCGGTCGGGGCGGCCTCGCCCTTGCCGGTCAGGGCGAACCCCAGCATGAGGCCGCCGCCCCCGGCGGCAAGCTGGATGACGTCGCGCCGCGAGGCGCCAGTCTGAGAGCCGTCCGCCATGATCAGGCCTCCTCAGGTTGGCCGGACGCGCGACGTACGGCGGCCCGGATGCGATTGTAGGTGGCGCAGCGGCAGATGTTTCCACTCATCGCCGCATCAATCTCCTCGGCGCTCGGCCGCGGGTTCGAGGCCAGCAGGGCCGTCGCCGACATGATCTGACCCGGCTGGCAGTAGCCGCACTGGGCGACATCCAGTTCCGACCAGGCCTTCTGGACCCGGGCGCCGACCTCGGAATCTCCGATCGCCTCGATGGTCGTCACTCGACCCTTGCCGACGGCGCTCACCGGAAGGGAGCAGGACCGGACCGGAGCCCCGTCAATATGGACCGTGCACGCCCCGCAAAGGCTGACTCCGCATCCGTACTTCGGACCCAGGACGCCGAGGGTGTCGCGGAGCACCCAAAGCAGAGGCGTGTCCGCCTCGACATCCACACGGCGGTTCCGCCCATTGACGCTCAAGGTAATCGCCATGCCCGCGCTCCAGGTTCTCCCTGAATCGCATTTAGTCAGGACGCCTCGCGGGCGCCAGTGCGCAGTCTATCGAATCACGATGACGTGGTCCGCCAGTTCATTGGGATTGTCGCCGTCTCCGAGCGGGAAGTGCTCTGTCAGGACCTCGCCGCAAAGGGCGACGGCGGCTTCGAAGCCCTCAGCCGGGCGACCGGACTTCAGCCCCATCACAAGCCGCGCCATGGCCTCATCCCAGACCCCGGGCTCAACCTTGGATGCAACGCCCTCGTCGGCGATCAGTTCGGCCATGCGCTCCCATTCGGAGACGAAGATCAGGATGCCGGTCCTCTCCCGGGTCGCCTTCAGGTTCCGGGCCAGGAACTGCTCATAGGCCCGGCGTCGGACGCGCTCGCGCTTGAGGCTGGCGGGGGTCAGAAGGCGGCGAACCGGCGGCAGCCAGGCCAGCATCAGCACCAGCAGGAACAGGAAGACCTGCAGCAGGATGACGCCCATCACCGCCTCGCGGGCGGCGGCGCCGGCCGCGGCCCCGACGGCATTGGCGGTCCAGCCGCCCTGGATGAGCGCCGGCGCCGTCACCTGTATGCCGGCGGCGAGAAGGAGCACGGGCGCCGCAAGGGCCGCAAAGGCCGCAGCCGCAAGGGGCGTTTCCCGGTAGTCCCCGCTCTCCGGCGTCACGACGCAGAAAATCTCGCCCTTGGTGGCGGATTCGGCCCTGGCCACTGCGTCCGCGACACGCCGCCGCTCATCCTCGTCCAGCAACATCACCAGCTCCCCGAAGATCCGCCGCCGCCAAAGCCGCCGCCGCCGCCGCCAAAGCCCCCGCCTCCGAAGCCGCCGCGTCCCCAGCCTCCCAGGGGCGGCAGGATCACCGGGCCGCCCAGTCCTGCGCGGCGAAAGGCGCGCGCCGAGCGCCCGCCGCCGCGCATGACCGCCACCAGAACCCAGAGGATCAGGATGAGCACG
>NZ_JADCBG010000100.1 GCF_020253645.1 Phenylobacterium sp. | reverse complement strand
GCCGCCTTCGCTGACGCGCTGGACAAGGTCCGGGCCGAGGGACGCTACAGGGTCTTCGCCGACCTGAAGCGCCATCGCGGCCGGTTCCCGAACGCCACCTGGACCCGGCCCGACGGCTCGACCTCCGAGGTCGTGGTCTGGCGCTCGCACGACTATCTGGCCCAGGGCGAGAACCCGGTGGTGCTGGACGCCATGAAGTCGGCCCTCGACGAGGCCGGCGCCGGCTCGGGCGGCACCCGGAACATCTCCGGGACCACCCGTTATCATGTGGAGCTGGAGCTCGAACTGGCCGACCTGCACGGCAAGGAATCCGCCCTGCTGTTCACGTCGGGCTACGTCTCGAATGAAGCGTCCCTGTCGACCCTCTACAAGATCCTGCCCGGTCTGATCGTCTTCTCGGATGCGCTGAACCACAACTCGATGATCTCGGGCATCCGCGGCGGGCGGGGCCCGCGGCAGATCTTCCGGCACAACGACCTGGCCCATCTCGAGGAATTGCTGGCCGCCGCCGACCCGGCGGCGCCCAAGCTGATCGCCTTCGAGAGCGTCTATTCCATGGACGGCGACATCGCCGACATCCGCGGAACGGTGGCCCTGGCGAAGAAGTACGGCGCCATGACCTACATCGACGAGGTCCATGCAGTGGGCATGTACGGCCCGCGGGGCGCCGGCGTGTGCGAGCGTGACGGCGTCATGGCCGAGATCGACATCATCGAGGGCACCCTGGGCAAGGCCTTTGGGGTCATGGGCGGCTACATCGCCGCCGACGCGGTGATCGTCGATGCGATCCGCTCCTATGCCGACGGCTTCATCTTCACCACCTCCGTGCCGCCGGCCGTGGCCGCGGGCGCCGTGGCCTCGATCCGCTGGCTCAAGGAGCACAACGAGGTCCGCGAGAAGCACCAGGCGCGCGCCGCCGCCCTGAAGGCGCGGATGGAGGCGGCGGGCCTGCCGGTCATGCCTTCGGTCAGCCACATCGTCCCTGTCCTCGTGGGCGACCCCGTCCACTGCAAGATGATCTCGGACATCCTGCTTGAAGAGCACGGCGTCTATGTCCAGCCGATCAACTACCCGACCGTGCCCCGCGGGACGGAGCGGCTCCGCTTTACGCCCAGCCCGGCGCATACGGACGAGATGATGGACGACCTGGTCCGGGCCATGGAGAAGCTGTGGGTCCGCTGCAATATCCAGCGGGTTGGCGGCCAGGCGGCCTGACGTCTCCTACTTTTCGGGTCTTGACCCTGCGTAGGCGGTTCCGCCCGCCGCATCGAGGCTGTAAACAGCCCGCGTTCGGTCGCGCCGAATCCTCAGGACAGGCCTCATGATCACACAATCCCTCGCCGCCGGCGTCCCGGCTGGTTTTTTCTCGGCATCCGTTGCGGACTCCGACCCCGCCCTCGGTGCGGTGATCTCGGGTGAACTCCGGCGGCAGCAGGACCAGATCGAGCTGATCGCCTCGGAGAACATCGTTTCCCGCGCCGTGCTCGAGACGCAGGGGTCGGTCCTGACGAACAAGTACGCCGAAGGCTATCCGGGCAAGCGCTACTACGGCGGTTGCGAGGTGGTGGACGAGGCCGAGGTCCTGGCTATCGAGCGGGCCAAGGCCCTGTTCGGGTGCGAGTTCGCCAACGTCCAGCCGCATTCGGGCAGCCAGGCCAACCAGGCGGTCTTCATGGCCACCCTGACGCCGGGCGACACCTTCATGGGGATGGACCTGGCCGCCGGCGGCCACCTGACCCACGGCAAGAGCGTCAACCAGTCGGGAAAGTGGTTCCGGCCGGTCTCCTACGCGGTGCGCAGACAGGACCACCTCATCGACTACGACCAGGCCGCCGAACTGGCCCTGGCCGAGAAGCCCAAGGTGATCATCGCCGGCGGCTCGGCCTATTCCCGGCACATCGACTTCGCCCGGTTCCGGCAGATCGCCGATTCCGTCGGCGCCATCCTGATGGCCGACATCGCCCACTATGCGGGCCTGGTGGCCGGGGGCGTCTATCCCAATCCCTTCCCGCACGCCCACGTGGTGACCACCACGACGCACAAGACCCTGCGGGGTCCGCGCGGCGGCCTCATCCTGACCAACGACAAGAAGCTCGCGAAGAAGCTGGACTCGGCGGTCTTCCCCGGGCTTCAGGGCGGGCCGCTGATGCACGTGATCGCCGCCAAGGCCGTCGCCTTTGGCGAGGCCCTGCGTCCCGAGTTCAAGGCCTATGCCCGCCAGGTGATCGAGAACGCCCGGGCCCTGGCCGACAGCCTGCAGGAGGCCGGCTTCCGGATCGTCTCGAACGGCACGGACAGCCATCTCATGCTGGTGGACCTGACGCCCAAGGGCGTGAACGGCGTCGACGCCGAGATCGCCCTCGATCGCGCCGGCATCTCCACGAACAGGAACGGCATCCCCTTCGATCCGCTCCCGCCGGTCCAGACCTCGGGGATCCGCGTCGGTACACCGGCGGGCACTACTCGGGGCTTCGGCGAGTCCGAGTTCCGCCAGGTCGGTCGCTGGATCGGCGAGGTGCTGGATGGCGTGGCCGCAGGTGGGGATAACTCGGTGGTCGAGGCTAAGGTCCGGGGCGAGGTCCTGGCTCTCACGAAACGCTTTCCCATCTACGGCTGAGCCCTCTAAT
>NZ_JADCBG010000010.1 GCF_020253645.1 Phenylobacterium sp. | reverse complement strand
GCCATTCCCGCCTACGCCCTGTTCGAGAACGCCCGGCGGGCCCGCCTGGGCCTCGACCGGCCGACCTACGCCCGCAAGATGGGCGAGCTCTTTGCCCCCTTCACCCGGGTGGCCGCCGCCAACCCCTACTCGGCCTCGCCCTTGGAGAAGACGGCGGAGGAGCTGGTCGCCGTCAGCGACAAGAACCGCATCGTCGCCGATCCCTTCACCCGGATGCTGGTGGCCCGGGACCAGGTGAACCAGGCCGCCGCCGTCATCCTGACCTCGGTGGGCGTCGCGCGCGCCCTCGGCGTGCCGGAAAGCAAGTTCGTCTACCTGCACGGCCAAGGGGACTCCAACGAGCTGACCATCATGGAGCGGCCGGACCTGTCGGCCAGCCCCTCCGCCATCGCCGCCGGCCGCAGGGCGCTTGAGCTCGCCGGCAAGACCGTCGACGACATGGCGGTCTTCGACTTCTACTCCTGCTTCCCCATCGCCGTGTTCAACATGACCGACGGCCTGGGCATCGCGCCGGACGACCCGCGCGGCCTCACCCTGACCGGCGGCCTGCCCTATTTCGGCGGTGCGGGGAACAACTACTCCATGCACGCCATCGCCGAGGTCGTCCCGGCCCTGCGCGCGCGGCCGGGGGCGTTCGGTTTCATCGGCGCCAATGGCGGCATGCTCTCGAAGTACTCCGCCGGGGTCTATTCCACGACGCCCGCCGACTGGAGCCGGCCCGAGGCCCGCCGGGCCAAGATCCCCTACGATCCGGTCCCTGGCCTTGAGGTCGACACGGCGACGGGCGAGGCGACGGTGGAGACCTACACCACCACGACGACCCGCTCGGGGCCGGCCATCGTGGTCATCGCCCGCCTGCCGGACGGCCGCCGCGCCGCCGCCAACCAGGCCTCGGAGGCCGCCTTCGCCGAGCTGGCCGCCCGCGAGCCCATCGGCCGCCGGGTCCGCCTGGAGACCGACGCCGAGGGCTTCAATCGCTTCACCTTCATCGACTGAGGGCGTCCACCTCGGCCAGGCGCGCCTGGCTCCAGGGGCTCTCCGGCCGCTCGGCGAGGCGTTCCTCGACCAGCACCCGGGCGAAGCCCGCCTGGCCGCTCCGCAGGGCCGCGACCAGCAGGGTCCTCTGCCAGGCGTCGCGCTGGGCGTGGCTGCCGCCGAACACCGACAGGAGACGTCGCACCGGCGCCAGCCAGGCCACGCAGGCCGCGAAGTCGCCCTCCGCGAAGGCCAGCACCCCCCGCGCCGCCGGGAGCCCCGCGGACCTCAGGGCCTGGGCGTTGGTCGCGGCCGGGTCCGGGTTGGCCGCCGCCGCCGCCATCCGGTCCACAAGCGCCCGGGCCCGCTCCAGCCGCCCCGCCCCGCAGTGGGCCAGCACGGCGTGCAGGTCGTTGAAGGCGTACCAGGCGCCCTCGTCCCTCAGGGCCCATTCCTCCGACAGCCGGTCCCAGCGCCCGCCCGCCTCCACCCCGTCGAGCTTCAGCCGCCAGAGCAGGCCCGCCGAATCGATCAGGGTCATGGCCAGGGGATCGGGTCCTCCGTCCCAGACCGCCGCGTCGTGCAGGGCGAGGGCCCGCTCGGCCCCGTCGGTCTCCAGGGCGAAGAGGGCCGCGTGCCAGGAGGTGTGGACCTTCAGGAAGTGGTCGTGCGCCCAGTCCGCTCGGCGGGCCTCCAGCAGGTCGAGCCCCGCCTGCGAGCGGCCCTGCATCTCCAGGGCGTGAACCAGGGCGTGCTGGGCCCAGACATCCCGGGGCGCGCCGTCCAGCGCCCGCCGTGCGGCGGCCTCGGCGGCCGGATAGTCGCCCAGCTCCTCCAGCCCGAAGGCCTGCATGCCCGACAGGTAGGGATAGGCCGGATCGCCAGGGTCCCAGGCCTGCAGGGCCTCGGTCGGCCGGCTGCGCAGGCGCTCGGCGTCGCCCATGAAGAAGTCCAGCTGGTGGCCGGCGTTCAGGGCGATGGGATCGGCCGGCCAGGCCTCAAGCAGGTCGTCCAGCCGCCGGCTCGCCCCCGCCCAGTCCCCCGCCGCCCAGGCCCGGATCACCGAGAGGTGCGCCGCCTCGCGGTCATCCGCCGGCGCGATCTGGCCCCTCCGCGCCACGCCGGCGCCGCCGGGGCCCCGCTCGGAGGACATCAGGCCCAGATAGGCGCCCAGCATCCGACCCAGGGCGCACTCGGGGTCGGAGGCGGCGGTCTTGAGGAAGCCCATGGCCTCGGGCCGCATGGCGAAGAGCGCCTCCAGCGCCTGCTCCAGGGCGGCCACCGCCCGGGGGGTTCCCCGGGTTTCCAGTCCGAACCGGTCCTTCATGCGCGGGTCCCCCTCAAGTCCCGATCTTGCCACGCGCCGCGCGCCGGTCCAGAGCTTGCCGCACCGCTGCTCAAGGGAACGTCATGCCCGAAGGCCCCGCCTTCTCCGAACAGACCCGCGCCGCCGCCGAGGCCCTCATCGCCCAGTACGGCGAGGACGCCGAGGTGATCGCCACCCTGCGCGCGGCGGAGTTCGCCGCCCTGGGCGACCGCAAGGGCCTCGCCGACTGGGATGACATCATCGCCTGCGTCGCCGTGCTGCAGGCCGGGGGGACGGGCGGCGCGACCCTCAACTGATGCCCGCGCCCTCCCGCCTCAGTTCCCGTACCGGAAGATCGGGTCGTCCAGGTCGATCTTCGGCAGCTCGTCCTTCTCGCGCCAGTAGTCCTGGCTGTGGCGCCACTCGGGCTTGTTCCCCGCCTTGGGCAGCAGGTGGCCGCCGCGCTGCAGGTAGCCCGGGTTGAAGTCCTCCGGGTCCATCCAGGGGCCGAGGGTCATGTCCTTGTCCTCGGGCCGGAGCTCGGCCGTCACCCGCTTCACGCCCTTTGTCTTCATGTGGTTGAGGAGGCGGCAGACGAAGTCGCCCAGCAGGTCCACCCGCAGGGTCCAGCTGGCGCGGAAATAGCCGAACACCCAGACCAGGTTCGGCACGCCGGTGAACATCATGCCGCGGTAGGTCACGGTCTTCGACATGTCGACCGGCTTGCCGTCCACGGTCATCGCGATGTCGCCCAGGACGCTGAGGTGGAAGCCCGTGGCGGTGACGACGATGTCGGCCTCGATCACCTTGCCGGACTTCAGCTTCACGCCTTCCGGCACGAAGCGGTCGATCTCGTCGGTCACCACGCTGGCGTGGCCCTCGATCACCGCCTTGAAGAGGTCGCCGTCCGGGACGAAGGCGATCCGCTGGCTCCACGGGCGGTACTTGGGCGTGAAGTGTTCCTGCACCGCCTCCTCGCCCAGGAAGGCGCGCACGCCTGACAGCAGTTCGTTCCGCACCACCTCCGGCTCCTCGAAGGAGCGACGGGTGAACTCGCCGCCGTCGAACAGGATCTTGCGGCGGACGATCTCGTGGATCCAGGTCTCGTCGATCTCCAGCTGGCGCAGGATGTCGGCCAGCTCGTTGGCGTTCCGGCCCGGGATGAAGTAGGTCGGCGAGCGCTGCAGCATGGTGACGTGGGCGCACTTGCCGGCGATGGCGGGCACAAGGGTCGCCGCGGTGGCGCCGGAACCGATCAGCAGGACCTTCTTGCCGGCCAGGTCGATGTCCTTGGGCCAGTTCTGGGGGTGGATGACCTGGCCCCTGTAGTCTTCCATCCCCTCCCAGTCTGGGGTGTAGCCCACGTCGTGGCGATAGTAGCCCTGGCACATCCACAGGAAGTTGCAGGTGAAGGTCACCGTCTCGTCGGTGTCGAGGCGCACCGCCTCCACCGTCCAGGTGTTGTCCAGGCTGGACCAGGCGGTCTTCAGGATCTTGTGCCGGTAGCGGATGTGCCGGCCGATGTCGTTCTCCTCGATCACCTCGCCCATGTACTTCAGGATCTCCTCGGCGGAGGCGATTGGGGCGTTGACCCAGGGCTTGAAGCGGTAGCCGAAGGTGTAGAGGTCGCTGTCCGAGCGGATGCCCGGGTACTTGTGCGTATTCCAGGTGCCCCCGAAGGTCTCCTGGGTCTCGAGGATGACGTAGCTGGTCCCGGGGGTCTGGGTCTTCAGGTGGTAGGCGCCGCCGATCCCGGAGATGCCGGCCCCGACGATCAGGACGTCGAAATGCTCGGTCTTGGCCCCAGTACGGCTCAGGGTTTCCGTCGCGCTCATGTTCATCCTCACCTCTCCTGCCCGGTCGCCTGCCTACCTGCAGGGCGCGGGATCGCCTCCGGTCCGGGACTCCTGTCCATATGGGGGGAGGGGACAGGATCAGATTCGGGGACGCAAGGGGCAGTTTGGCCCGCGCCGCGCTGGCCTCATTGACCAGAATCAATCGGGCCGCCGGCCTCAGCTTCTGAGGCGGGCCCCGCAGGCCTTTTCGGCGGCGCCGACGATCCGGGCGGAGAGGGTCTCGATGTCGGCCTCCGTCAGGGTCTGCTCCCGGGGCTGGATGCGCACCTCGACGGCCACGGACTTGAAGCCCTCCGGCACGCCGGGGCCCTGGTAGACGTCGAAGATGCGGGCCTCGGTGATCAGGGCCTTGTCGGCGGCGAGGATGGGGCGGACCAGGTCGCCCGCCGGCGCGTCCTCCGGCAGAAGGAAGGCGAAGTCGCGCGACAACGGCATCAGCGGCGAGGGCTGGAAGGCCGGCCGGGTCTTCACCTCCCGGCGCTTGGGCTCAGGCAGGAGGTCAAGGTGAAGTTCGAAACCGAGGACCGGTCCGTCCACGTCCTGCGCCTTCAGGACCGCGGGATGGATCTCGCCGAACTCGGCGATCACCGTCTTAGGGCCCAGCTGGAGCCGGGCCGAGCGGCCGGGACTCCACCAGGGGGAGGAGTCGCCCTGCACCATTTGCAGGGCCGGCGCGCCGATTTCGCCGAGCAGGGCCTCAAGGTCGCCCTTGAGGGCGAACAGGGCGTCGACGTCACGGCCGTCCCAGCGCCGGGCGGGATGAGGCGAGACGACGGCGGCGATCACCGTCGACTGGTCGCCGGGCTGGTCGCCCCGGTAGATGGGCCCGATCTCGAACAGGGCGGCGTCGGGATAGCCGCGCCGGGTATTGCGGCCGACGGCCTCGATGAGGTTGGGCAGGATGGAGGGCCGCATGCAGTCCAGGTCCGCGGCGATCGGGTTCGACAGGACCAGCTCCGGGGCGCCGCCGCCGAACGTCTCGGCGGTCGCCCGCTTCATGAAGCTCGAGGTCACGGCCTCGGCGTAGCCAAAGGCGGCCAGGGCCCGGCGCGCGGTCCGCATCCGGGACTGGCGGACGGTCAGGACGCCTCCGGGCGCAGGCCGCGCCGGCGGCAGGGGGGTGGAGGGCAGGGCGCCATAGCCGGCGATCCGCGCCACTTCCTCGACCAGGTCGGCCTTGCCCTCCACGTCCCGCCGCCAGGAGGGCGGGGCCACCGTCTCGCCGTCGAGTCCGAAGCCGAGGGCTGAAAGGATGCCGTCAATGCGCTCGCGTCCGATGGACAGGCCGGACAGGGCCTCGACATAGCCCCGGTCGAAGGCGAAGGGCGCGGGCGGCGCGGGGGCCTGGCCCGCCAGCACCGCCTCGGATGGCTCGCCGCCGCAGATGTCCAGGATGAGCCGGGTGGCGAGCTCCAGGCCGGGCAGCAGGCTCTCGGGGTCCACCCCGCGGGCGAACCTGTACTGGGCGTCGGAGGCGATCCCCAGGGTCCGGCCTGTCTGGGCGATCCGGATGGGGTCGAACCAGGCGCTCTCGATGAAGACGTCCGTGGTGGTCTCCGAGCAGCCGGTGGAGGCTCCGCCCATCACCCCGCCCAGGCCGATGGCGCCCGAGGCGTCGGCGATGACGCAGGTCTCCGGGCCGGCGGCGTAGGTCTTGCCGTCCAGGGCCTCGACGCGCTCGCCCTCGCGGCCCAGCCGGGCCTCGATCCAGCCTCCGGACAGCCTGGCCGCATCGTAGACGTGCAGGGGCCGGGCCCGGTCGAAGGTGATCAGATTGGTGATGTCCACCAGGGCGCTGATGGGCCTCAGGCCGATGGAGAGCAGCTTCCTCTGGAGCCAGTCTGGCGAGGGCCCATTGCGGACGCCCCGGATCAGGCGTCCGGCGAAGGCCGGGCAGGCGCCGCTGTCGTCCAGCCGGATCTGGACCGGGCAGGGGAAGCCCCCGGCCACGGGGGTGATGGCGGGGGTCTTCAGCCGGCCCAGGCCGGCGGCGGCCAGGTCCCGGGCGACGCCGTCCACGCCAAGCCAGTCGGGCCGGTTCGGCGTCACCTCGAAGTCGATCACCGCCTCGAGGCCCAGGGCGACAGCGGCGGGCGTCCCGACCGCAAGGCCGGCGTCCAGCTCCAGGATGCCGTCGGACTCTTCAGCGGTCTGGAGTTCGGCGGCCGAGCACAGCATGCCGTTGGACACGACGCCGCGCACAGGCCGGGCCTCCAGCACCAGGCCGTTGGCCGGGATGCAGGCGCCGATGGGGGCGTAGATTGTGGTCAGGCCGGCCCGGGCGTTGGGCGCCCCGCAGACGATTTCCTTGCGGCCGTCGACCGTATCGACCTGGCAGACCCGCAGCCGGTCGGCGTTGGGATGCTGGACGGCCTCGACGATGCGCGCGACCGAAAAGGCCGCCAGGCGCGCGCCGGGGTCGTCCACGTGCTCGACCTCCAGGCCGGCCATGGTCATGGCCTCGACGACCTCGGCGACCGAGGCGGAGGTGTCGAGATGCTCGCGGAGCCAGGAAAGGGTGAACTTCATCTCAGGTCTCCTAGCTCAGGCCCGAGGCGGGATTAGGGGCGGCGAAGGCGGAGAAGCCGTAGTGGGCCAGCCAGCGGACATCGGCGGCGAACATGTCGCGCAGGTCGGGCATGCCGTACTTCAGCACCCCCAGCCGGTCGACGCCGCAGCCGAAGGCGAAGCCCTGCCAGACATCGGGATCGAGGCCGCAGTTCCGCAGGACGTTGGGATGCACCATCCCGCAGCCCAGGATCTCCAGCCAGTCCTCGCCCTCGCCGATCCGCACCTCGCCGCCGGAGCGGTCACACTTCACGTCTATCTCGGCCGAGGGCTCGGTGAAGGGGAAGTGGTGGGGGCGGAACCGTGTGGTCACCCGGTCGGTCTCGAAGAACCGGGCGATGAAGGTCTCCAGGGTCCACTTCAGGTGGCCCATGTGAATGCCCTTGTCGATCACCAGGCCCTCGATCTGGTGGAACATGGGGGTGTGGGTCCGGTCGGACTCCTGGCGGAAGGTCCGGCCCGGCACGATGACGCGGATCGGCGGCTCCTGGCCGCTGGCGATCCAGCCCGGCAGCTTCTCGTTCGTCCTGTGCATGACCCGCACCTGGACGGGCGAGGTGTGGGTGCGCAGGACCTTGCGATCACCGTTGGCGTCCGGCGGCAGGAAGAAGGTGTCGTGCATCTCCCGCGCCGGGTGCTTGGGCGGGAAGTTCAGGGCCGTGAAGTTGTTGAAGTCGGTCTCGATGTCAGGCCCCTCGGCGACGCCGAAGCCCATGTCGGCGAAGACGGCGACCAGCTCGTCCATAACCTGCATGGTCGGGTGCACGCCCCCCCGGCGGCGGGGCGGGGCGGGCAGGGACAGGTCCACGCGGCTGGCGGCGAGCTGCGCCTCGAGCTCCGCCGCCTCCAGCTCGGCCTTGCGGGCCTCGATGCGGGCGGCCAGCCGGTCGCGCATTTGGTTGATCTGGGGGCCGAGGACCTTGCGTTCCTCCAGGCTCACCGAGCCCAGGGTGCGGGCCAGCAGGGTGACGTTCCCCGACTTGCCCAGGATGGCGACGCGCGCCTCGTCCAGGGCGGCCAGGTCGGCGGCCCCGTCGATCCGGGTCAGGTTATTGCTTTCCAGTTCGGCGATGTCGGTCATGAGCCTTGCTCGGCGGCGAGAGGGGCGGGACGTGAGGGCGGAGACGGGAGGGCGCAAGCAAAAAGCCCCCCGGACGCGCCGGGGGGCTTCTGAATGCAGCAGAGCCATGGGGCTCCGGGCGTCAGGCCAGGGCGGCGCGAACCTTGTCGGCGATGGCCTTGAAGCCGACCGGATCGTTGCCGGCGATGTCCGCCAGCACCTTGCGGTCCATCTGGACCCCGGCCAGTTCAAGGCCGTGGATAAATCGGGCGTAGGTCATGCCTTCCAGGCGGGCCGCGGCGTTGATCCGCTGGATCCACAGGGACCGGAAGCTGCGCTTGCGCACCTTGCGGTCGCGGTAGGCGTACTGGCCGGCCTTGTCGACCGCGGCCTTGGCGGCGCGGATGGTGTTCTTGCGGCGGCCATAGAAGCCGGCGGCCTTCTCAAGAACCTTCTTGTGGCGGGCGTGGGCGGTGACGCCCCTCTTTACACGTGCCATGCGTCAGGTCCTCCGATCAAAGGCCGTAGGGCAGGAAGATGCGGATGATCTTGGCGTCGGCCTCGGTCATCACCTTCGTGCCCCGGTTCTGGCGGATGTACTTGGCGTTGTGGCTGATGAGGCGGTGGCGCTTGCCCGCCACCCCGGCCTTGAGCTTGCCGGTGGCGGTGAGCTTGAAGCGCTTCTTCGCCCCCGACTTGGTCTTCAGTTTCGGCATTTCACGTCGGAACCTTCCGGCCCCGTCCTCTGGCGTATTGATGAGCCGCCCTGGCATGCCTTTGGCCAGGCGACTCCGAAGGGGCGGGTGAGTACGCGAAAAGGGGAAGTGGGGCAAGCCCTCAGACCTCACTCCGGGGTCGGGGCGCCAGGCGGCTCGCCGAGAGCGCCAGGAAGATGGCCGGCACCACCAGCGCGGCGCCCAGCAGGAAGGGTGCGTTGATGTTCAGCGGGAACACCAGGCCGGCCGAGAACGGCCCCGCCACCCTGGAGAGGGCGCCGCAGGCGTTGTTCACCCCCTGGATCTGGCCCTGCCGGTGAGGGTCGGCGGTGCGTGAGATCATCGACGCCACATTGGGGAAGGCGACGGACTGGCCCACGGCGGTCACGCACATCAGGGCGATGGTTGCGGCGGACCCTGGCGAGACCACCAGCAGGCCGGAGCCAAGGACGGTGAGACTCATGCCCACCGCCAGCATTCGCCCCTCGCCGAACCTTTCCGACAACGGGCCGGTCAGGAACATCTGCGAGATCGCCGCCGCCACGCCCACGAAGGCGAAGCAGACCCCGATCTCCCGGGGCGTCCACCCGAACCGCTCATTGGCCCAGAGGCCGAAGATCGACTCGATGCCGGTGAAGGCGAACCCGACGATGAAGGACAGCAGCATCAGGCGGCCGAGGACCGG
>NZ_JADCBG010000001.1 GCF_020253645.1 Phenylobacterium sp. | reverse complement strand
TGACGACATTGCCCCCGACGCTCCAGTCGGCCTGCAATGAAACGCCGCCGCTCTCCTCCTTGGTGCTGGTGATCAGATCCTGCGTCACATGCCGGGTGCGGTCGCCGCGCGGCGTGGGCAGGACCGTCGCCGTCAGGTTGGTAGGTGTCGTGCCGATCAGTTCGGCGCAGCAGTCATCGTCGGACTCGCGGTAGTCGGCGATCAGGGTCAGGGAGAGATCCTCTGTAGGGTCGGCCACAATCACGCCGCGGACGCCCCAGTGCTCGTACCCGTTCACCCGCGTCCCGCGGGTCAGATTGCGGATGTTGCCGTCGTAGCTGCCATAGGAAACCGTGAAGCGGCCCTTCACGAGATCACTGAAGGGCACGTCCACACCCGCGCGGAGTTTCACCTCGCCGCCGCCCGAGAAGTAGCCGCCCTCGACATAGCCCCCGAAGTCGTCGCCCGGACGCTTGGTGACGATGTTGATCACACCTGCGGAGGTGTTCTTGCCGAAGAGCGTCCCCTGCGGGCCACGCAACACCTCGATGCGCTCGACGTCGACCAGGTCGCTGAAGGCCTCGCCTGAGCGGCTGAAGACCACGCCGTCCACAACCGTTGAGACCGAGGGTTCGCCCGCGATCGAGAAGGTCGACGTGCCGACCCCGCGCAGGAAGAGCGTCTGATTGATGGTGGTGCCAGACTTGCGGAAGTTGAGGGTGGGCACGAGGTACTGCGCGCCCTCGAGGTTTAACGACCCGCGAGCGGCGAGCGCGTCGCCGGACAGGACCGAGATCGCTGCCGGAACATCCTGCAGTTTCTGTTCCCGCTTCTGGGCGGTGACGACCAGTTCGCCGAGGTCAACGCCATCGTTGGCCGTCTGGGCCAGGGCGGGCGCGGCGGTCATGAGGGCGGCGATGGCGGCCCCAGTGATCAGGATCTTGCGTTGCATTGGCTTCCCCGAAATCTCGCTCTCGTTGATACTTGGCGCTATCACACGCACGCCGCTCTTGTTGTCTTTCCGGCGACCAGCCGGGTAATCAGAAACCCAGTTCCGACATCTCCACCACACGCTTCTCGCGCGCGCTGATCTCTGCGGCTGCGCCGATGGCCACGGCCATCAACCCGTCGCGTGCGGTCACTTCCACCGGGCCCGCTCCGCGCACCGCCGCGTTGAAGCGCTGGTGCTCGTAGAAGGTCGACCCGTGGTGGGTGCCGGCCTTCAGCGCGATGGGATCCACCTCGACGACGCGACGCTCCACGCGCTTAGGGTTACGGAACCCCACCCGCGGAGAATACACTATGTCACCACTAGGAATTAGGACGTCAAGCCGCGCTGCATCCCCGACAGCGGTGATCTCTTCCTGGTTCTCGGCGCCGTCGGCGAACATGCAGAGATCCAGCATGGCGCGAACGCCGTTGGCGAAGTCGATGGTGGTGTAGCTGTTGTCGATGATGTCGGGCCGACGACCCTCATAGCTTTCATCGAGATGGTTCACATCCATGGCGCCCGAGCAGTAGACCCGAACGGCCTCCGAACGGGTGATGAGCCTCATCAAGTCGAAGAAATGGCAGCACTTTTCGACCATTGTCCCACCGGTATTCGCGGCGAACCGGTTCCAGTCGCCCACCTTCCTCAGAAACGGGAAGCGGTGCTCGCGAACCAACAGCATCTGCAGCCTTCCGACCCGGCCGCCGTGTACCTCGCCGATGAACGCCTCGGCCGGCGGCATGTAACGGTACTCCATCGCCGTCCAGAACGGGGCTGAGGCGCGCTCGGCCTGCTCGACGATCCAGCGCGCGTCCTCGAGCGTCGTGGCCAACGGTTTCTCGCAGAGAATCGGCAGTCCGGCCTCGAACATCGGTTCCAGCACCTGTCGGTGCGTGTTGTTCGGACTGGAGACGATGACGCAATCCACAAGGCCGCTGCGGGCCAAATCGGCCCCTGTCGTAAAGGCGGTGACGAGATCAGCCTTCGGACCCAGCGCTTCGCGGGCCGGGCCCAGCGATCGTTCGACGGGATCGGCGATTGCGGTCACCACCGCGCCCGGTGTAACGGCGAGGTTGTGGATGTGCTCCACGCCCATCATTCCAACACCGACCAGGCCGTAGCGGACCGTCTCGGCCAACTGACTCTCCAGAGAATATGACAACGCCAACAGAGTGTGAGCATCCTTCCAGATGATGCTTCGGAGCAAGCTCAAAAGTGGCGCAGGTGGAGCCATGCGCTGGCGTCTGGGAGAGGTGCGGCCTTGAAAAACGGGTCAACTCTGGCGGCTGCAGGCAGCCTTCTCACGCCGCAGATGCGCTGGCTTCTGTTCGTCCTCCTGACCTTCGCCGGCATCCTGAATCTGGTGGATCGTCAGATCATCTCGGTGCTCAAGCCCGAGATGTCGGCCGAACTCGGGTGGACCGACGAGGATTACGGCGCGATGGGCGCTTGGTTCCAGGGAGCCATGGCGCTCGGCCTGCTGTTCGCAGGGCCGTTGGTCGATCGGATCGGCGTGAGGTGGGCTAATCCGCTGGGTGTGTTCAGCTGGAGCCTCGCGGCCATGGCCCACGGCCTCGCTCACAGCATCCCGCAGTTCATCCTCTGCCGCGTCGGACTGGGGGCGACCGAGGCCATGGGTACGCCGTCGATGATCAAGACGGTGGCGACGATTCTGCCTCCCGAAGTGCGCTCTACAGGGTTCGGCGTGATCAATGCCGTGAACAGCCTGGGCGCGATCAGCGCCCCGGTGCTCATTCCCGTGATGGCGGGCGCCCTGGGCTGGCGCGGCACCTTCCTGGTGGCCGGGCTGGCCGGGGTGGTCTGGACGGTCTGCTGGCTGATCGCCACGCGCAAGACGCCCCTCGATGCCCCGCCGACGCCCGCGGCCCAGCCGGACGCTCCGCGCCGTCCGATCCTGAAGGACCGCGGCACCTGGGCGATCGCGGGCGCGAAGTTCCTGTCCGACGCCACCTGGTGGTTACTGCTGTTCTGGATGCCGGACCTGATGCACCGGCAGTTTGGCGTGTCCGGCGTGGCGCTCGGGGGTCCTGTCGCGCTGGCCTACACCGGCGCCGCTGCGGGATCCCTCATCAGCGGGACTTTGGCGACTGCGCTGATGTCGCGGGGTCTCCCGGTGGACCGCGTGCGCAAGGGGATCATGCTGGGCTCGGGCCTTCTGGTTCTGGTGCTGCCCGCCACTCTGGCTGCGCCCAACGCCTGGGCGGCTGCGGGCATCCTGGCCGTGGTGCTTGCGGCCCACCAGGGGTTCTCCACCAACCTGTTCGCCCTGATCACCGACGTGACGCCGACCGACAAGGTGGGGCGTGTCACCAGCTTCGGCGCGTTCTGCGGCAATATCGGCGGAATGGGCATCGTCTGGGCTGCGGGCAAGGTGCTCACCATGGGACTTGGCTATGGCCCACTCCTGTTGTTCGCCAGCAGCAGCTACCTGCTGGCGCTGGGCTGGATCCAGCTGTGGCTGCCGAAGATCACGCCCCTCGCCGACCGCCAACCGGCGCCGGTCAGCCTCGGACACTGAGCGCCTGCGCCGCGGTGATCCCGCGGCGCCGGTCAGGCTCGTCGTCGCAGCTGGCTCTCCAACCCTTCAGACCAGCGGGCCGTGCTCGAGCCGCGGCAGCACATGGCGGGCAAACAGGTCCGCCTCGGCCGCGTGCGGATAGCCTGAAAGAATGAAGGCCTCGATGCCCATGGCCCGGTAGTCGTTCAGCTTGGCCAGCACCTGGTCCGGATCACCGACTATCGCCGCGCCGCAGCCTGACCGGGCCCGGCCAATGCCAGTCCACAGGTTCGGTTCGGCATAGCCGTCATCGGCCGCGCTTTCGCGCAGCGCCGCCTGCGCCTGGACGCCCACCGAGGTGGAGTCGAGCGACTTGGCGCGGATCGCAGCGCCTGCATCGGCATCCAGCTTCGAGAGCAGGCGGTCGGCGGCCGCGCGCGCCTCGGCCTCGGTGTCGCGAACCACCACATGGGCCCGGTAGCCGAACCGGAGTTTGCGGCCATGCTGCGCCGCGCGCGCGGTCATGTCGGCGATGATGTCGGCGACCGCCTCGCGTCGGTCTGGCCACATCAGGTACACGTCGCAGCCCTTGGCGGCCGCCGCGCGCGCATCCTCCGAGAGCCCGCCGAAGTAAAGCTGGGGGGCCTTGCCCGAAACCGTGCCGATACGCGGGGGATCCAGCTTCAGCTTCCAGAAATCCCCGTCATGGTCCAGCGGCTGGCCGTTCAGCAGCGTCTTCAGGATGCTCATGGCCTCGACCGTGCGCGCATAGCGCGGGCCCGACGCCAGCTTCTCGCCGGGCATGTCGGAGGAGATGATGTTCACCGTCAGCCGACCTCCGAGGATGCGGTCGATCGTGGCGATCTGGCGCGCCAGTTGCGGCGGCCACATCTCGCCGATCCGCACGGCCATCAGGAGGCGCATGCGTTTCAGCATCGGCGCGATCGCCGCGGCGAAGGCGGTGGTGTCGATGCCCAGCTCGTAGCCCGAGGGCAGCAGGATGTTGTCGAAGCCGCCGGCCTCGGCCTGCAGGACGATGTCTCGGCAGTGCTCCCAGCTCGACTTCAGCGCCGGGTCGGGCACGCCGAGGAACTCATAGTCGTCGTCGCAGAGTGCGGAGAACCAGGAGACTTCGCAGGGCGGCAGGGCTTGGGTCACGGCAGCGGTTCTCCCCGGGCGGCGACCAGGACCTCATACCATTCAGCCCGGGTCCAGGTGGGCGTGTAGGCGTCTGGAATCTCGGCGATCCGCGGCACAGACTGGGTTCCGACGATGGGAATGGGCCGGGCCGGATGGGCCATGATCCAGCTGTAGGCCGCGGCGGCGCGGCTGACACCCGCCTGCTTGGCCTTGGCGTCCAGGGCCGCAGCGACCGCGCGTGTGCGCTCATCGCCAGGATTGCCCAGCCGGCCGCCGCCGAGGGGCGACCAGGCCAGCACCGCCATGCCCCGGGCGATCGCCTGGTCAAGCACCCCGTCGCCCAGCGGCGCCACGGCCAGGGGTGAGAATTCCGGCTGGCAGGAGACAATCGGCAGGGGCAGGTGGGCGGCCAGGGCCTCCACCTGCCAGGGCGTGAAGTTGGAGACGCCGACGGCGCCGATCTTGCCGGCCTGGTGCGCCGTCAGAAGGGCCTCGCCGATCTCGGCGGGATGGGTCAGGAGGTCGGGTCGGTGAATCTGCCAGAGCGGAACATGATCGACCCCCATCCGGGCGAGCGAGGCGTCGATGGCGGCGGCCAGGTAACTGGCGCTCGAGTCGTAGGGCACGCCCATGGAGATGCCGCCCTTTGTGGCGATCACCATCCGGCCCCGCAGGCCCGGATTGCCGGCCAGCACCCGCCCGAGCAAGGCCTCCGCCGCGCCGAAGGGCTCGCCATTGTCGGGTCCGTAGATGTCCGCCGTGTCGAAGAGCGTGACGCCGGCGTCCAGGGCGGCCTGGATGCGCGCCTCCGCCGCCGCCACATCGTCCCCGGCGAAGCGCCACATGCCCCAGGCGACCGAGGAAACCTCTGGGCCGCCGGGATAGAGGGCGCGCATGCGGGGCGGACTTGGAAGCTGGGTCATGGGCCTTGTCTCAAACCTCCTCTAGGTCCCGACCCCGCGGGTCGGTTGGGGCGGTTCACCCCGCTGAGGGACATCATGACCGGCTCTACTTCCCGAGGGAAGCCAGGCTCCCGGGGTGCAGGAGCCCCAGGGTCACTGTATACCCGCATCTGTCACCGCAGCCTGCGGCAGGAACTGGTTCAGTGGGAGACCCCGGAATGACCGCTGTGGCGGGCTCAGACGAGGCTATGCATCCGACCGGCGAAGACCCGGCCCCGAGCAAGAGCTATTGTTTCAATTTCGTGGACCCCGGGAGCGGCGTGGGCATGTTCACTCGCTTGGGTTTCCGGCCGGGTAATGGCTGGGCGGACGCCCTGCACGCCGTCTACCTGGGCGGCGGCAGGGTGGCCTTTACCTACGGTGGGCGGGAAATCGGCCAGGACCGGGAGGGGATGGACACCCTGGAGGAGGTCCGTGTCTAGACCACCTTCCGGTCTGGCTGCATCCTTCGCGAGACGGTCTCGATGACCGCGCGTACCGGCAAGGGCCGGGGGGGCCGCATCGAAGGCCGGGTGATCAACATGTGCCCGACCAAGATCCCCTTCCCGGGCGGCGCCACCTTCGTCAACGAGGGCCTCGCCCGCTTCGCAATGGACGGGCGGCAGGGCTTTGGCATCGCCGAGTCCTGGCGCAACGTCCCCGAATAGACCTGTGGCCGCCGCCCCCCAGCCTTCTACCTGACACACGGCGGCGGGCCTTGCTTCTTCCTGGACGATCCGGCGGGGGTGTGGACGGGGATGCGGACCTTCCTGGAGGGGGCGCCTGCGAGCCGGGTGGGATGACTCAATCGTCCGGACCTGTCGCGCGCCCAGCTGCTGCAACTGACGGGTCGAGAACCACTCATGCATGAAATGCGCCGTTGGTGCAGAGCCGCTCCACGTCGTCCGTGCACAATGCGCGCCATTGGTGCAAAGGCGCCTGCCAAATCCTTGAGGCGATCAGGTCCGACGAGCATACCGCCCGGCCAGTGAACGACGTCTTCGAAGGAATTGACTCATGAACATCGTGAAGTGGGTGGCCCTATTATGTGTTTCGGTCCTGGCGGCATGTGGTGGCGGCGGCGCTGGGAGTGTTGAGCCTGTCTCCCAAGGGCCCGTGGTCGCCACCAGCGAATTCCGGCGGGCGGTAGCCGGCCACCGGGTGGCCAAGGTGAATGTGCCCGGCGGCGACGGTACGCGCCTGTCGACCTATGTCTACCTCCCCGCCCAGGGCGCCGGCCCCTTCCCAACCCTGGTGATGCGCACGCCCTACGACCTGCCGATCACACCGGTGAGCGGGTTCCCGGAAGAGCATGCGAACGGCGAAATCGAGGCCAGTCCCGAGGATGTGGGCTGGACCGAGGCCACAGACCGCGGTTACGCGCTGGTGGTGCAAGAGACGCGGGGTCGCCTCTCCTCGGATGGTGTGTTCAGCCTTTTCCTGGGTGAAGAGGTGCGTGATGGCGAGGCGCTTATCCGCTGGGTTGAGCGCCAACCCTGGTCGAATGGCCGCATCGGCATCTTCGGCGACTCGGCCAGCGGAGTGGTGTCACTCCAGGCCGCTGCGTCGGGGCGGACCTCGATCAAGGCGGTGTTTGCACAGGTTACCTCGCCAGACTTCGTGGGTGGGGTGCTCTTTCCGGAAGGCCGCGTGAAATGGGAAGCCCTGCTGCCCTTCCTCCTCGGACAGGTCTTCGACAACAGTGACGATCATGACTCCAAGCTCGGCCTCACCGCCCAGCAGGTCGGCGCCCTGAAGGGCCAGGCCGGCGATGCGCTGGAGGAGATGTTTGGGGCGCTGGAGGCCGGTGATCCGGCCCAGTCGAGCTGGTGGACCCGGGCCATCACCCCGGACTTGCCAATCGTCAGCCAGCTGCAGCCCCGCTGGCCTGATCTGCTGGCCGCGGGTCGGAGTCCCGCCGCTGGGCTGGACGTCACCGACCGCATTCGGGCGCCTGTCCTGCACGTCTCGACGTGGCATGACTTCTTTCATGACAGTACATTGAAGTCATTCGGTCGCATTCAGGCGGCTCGGGGCGACCAGAAACTGATCATGCTGGATGGCACTCACTACGAAGTCGACGATCCGGATCGGTGGCCCACCAAGCCGATGTTCCTCTGGTTCGACCATTGGCTCAAGGGCGAGGCCAACGGTGTTCGCGACTGGCCAACAGTACAGTACATGCTGGCCGGACAGCCCGAAGGGCAG